>NZ_NQYG01000083.1:0-20830 GCF_002878485.1 Pseudomonas sp. AD21 | reverse complement strand
AATGAGTTTTCCGTTTCGACTGCGCCGGAAGTGGGGCGAATTATAGACATCTGAAATCTGCCGTCAACCGTTAATTTCGCTTTTCTTGCAAAACCTGCTTTTTAGCCAGCAAACGCGGGATCCGACGCATTACAGGAGGGATACGCAACGCCAGAAGCACAGCACCTATAAAGGCATAGATCGCCCACTCTTCCAGATCAGCGCGCACGATCCACAGCATGTGCAGCAAACCGAGCCCCAGAATCACATATGCCAGGCGATGCAGTTTCTTCCAACGCAGCCCCATACGACGCTGACTGTAGCGATTGGACGTCACCGCCAACGCCAGCAGCCCAAGAAAACCCAGCGCCCCTACTATTATGTAAGGCCGCTTGCGTAACTCGACCGCCAGTTGCGACCAATCGAAACCCAGAATAAATGCCATATAGCTGCACAGGTGCAAAACCACGTAGGCAAAACACCAAAGTCCCAACTGCCGACGCACGGCGATCCACCCTGCCCACCCGGTAAGTCTCTGCAGAGGCGTCATGCTCAAGGTAATCAGCAGAAGCACCAGCGTCCCCAGCCCGAGCCGATCCACCAACACCTTGCCGGGGTCTGGCCCAAGCAAATCCTCAAGCGCTTGATACAACCAGAGCA
This sequence comes from Pseudomonas sp. AD21, assembly GCF_002878485.1. NCBI lineage: Bacteria > Pseudomonadati > Pseudomonadota > Gammaproteobacteria > Pseudomonadales > Pseudomonadaceae > Pseudomonas > Pseudomonas sp. AD21. The sequence continues at coordinate 20,191 of NZ_NQYG01000083.1, read as the reverse complement.
TCGGCCAGATCGCCGCCGAAATGAAAACGCCTATACGCCAGAACGGAAATCGCATCAGTAGTTCTTCCGCAAGTCGAGCCCTGTATATAAAGAAGCGACTTCATCCGAGTAGCCGTTGAACATCTGCGTATCGCGTACATTCGGCTTGAACAGGCTGTTCGGCAATCGCCGCTCCCGCGCTTGCGTCCAGCGCGGGTGATCAACCGTCGGGTTCACATTCGCATAAAAGCCATATTCATCTGCCGCAATGCTTTGCCACGTTGTTTTTGGCTGCTCACTGACCAGACTGATCCGCACAATAGATTTGACGCTTTTGAACCCGTACTTCCACGGCACTACCAAGCGTAGCGGCGCACCGTTCTGATTCGGCAACTCGCGGCCATACATACCCACCGCCAGAATCGCCAACGGATTCATCGCCTCGTCCAGGCGCAAGCCTTCTACATATGGCCAGTCAATCAGGGCAAAACCAGAGCGCTGACCGGGCATGCTCTTGGGATCCTGCAGGGTTTCAAACCGAATGTACTTGGCGTTAGAGGTTGGCTCGACTTGCTTGAGCAGTGCAGAGATCGGAAAACCGATCCACGGGATAACCATCGACCACGCCTCAACACAGCGCAGTCGATAGATACGCTCCTCCAACTGATACGGTTTAATGAAGTCTTCCAGCGCATAGCGTCCAGGCTTCCCCACCTCCCCATCCACAACCACGCTCCACGGCTCGGTTTTCAGCGAACCGGCATTAGCAGCCGGATCGCCCTTGTCGGTACCGAACTCATAGAAGTTGTTGTAGTGGGTCGCGTCTTTATATGGCGTGATCGCCTCATCCTTGACGTTGACCGCGCCCCATTTGGTAGACGGGAGTTTGTCGGCAAACCAGGCCGGCGCCTTGCCAGGATCGACGTCGGCATAGCGCGCCGCATCTTCTGCGACAGCCCAACGCGGCAAGCTGCTCACGGCGATGCCGGCCGCGGTAGCTCCGAGCAGCTGTCGACGAGAAAGATAAATGGATTCAGGCGTGACGTCCGACTCATGGCAGTCGGACGCTTTGGGGATTTTGATCAGCATGGCAACTCCGCAGCTTTGGAGGACAGATGCACCCATAGACTGCGGAGTATGCGGGAAATTACATCACTCGGCGTTTTTGTGGCGACGAAGACGCAACAGGTATTGCACCGGGCCGGAAGCGGCGTAAGCGAGGAAGACCAGCAGCAGAATTCGCGGCGGATCACTGAAGACCACAGCGAACACCAGCACCACGGCGAGGATCGCCACGAACGGCACACGGCCCTTCAGATCCAGTTCCTTGAAGCTGTTGTACTTGATATTACTGACCATCAGCATGCCGGCAGCCGCCACCATCAAGGCGACCAGGAACGACATCTTCGAACCTTGGATTCCGTAGTCGCTGAACGCCCAGACGATCCCCGCCACCACGCCGGCAGCTGCTGGGCTGGCCAGTCCGATGAAGTAGCGCTTGTCAGCCGTACCGACCTGGGTGTTGAAACGCGCCAGACGCAACGCCGCACCGGCCACATAGATGAAGGCAACCATCCAGCCGACCTTGCCCATGTCACCCAGCGCCCAGCCGAAGGCCAGCAGCGCCGGCGCCACACCAAAGGCAACCATGTCGGACAGCGAGTCATACTCGGCACCGAATGCGCTTTGCGTATTGGTCATGCGCGCGACACGGCCATCGAGGCCGTCGAGCACCATGGCGACGAAGATCGCGATCGCGGCGAAAGCAAAATACTTGCTCGCGTTCGCAGAGTCCCCGGCGCTCAAGGCAGCCTGGGCACTCATCGAGTTGATGATGGAATAAAACCCTGCAAACAGATTCGCAGTGGTGAACAGGTTCGGCAGCAGATAGATACCACGATGCCGGACTTTACGACCTTCTGCGTCGTGCCCTTCCTCGACGTGTTCATCGATGGGCAGCAGGCTTTCGGCGTCAGAAGCCTGGTTCGGCTCTTCGGGACGTTCGCTCATGGACATTACCTTGCAACGTATTTGGAAAGTTTCGACAGGTGTCTGGGACGACGGTTCGACCACAAACGCTGCAGCTTTATACCAGAACCGCCGGCTCAAACGAAAAAACGCGGCCGAGGCCGCGTTTTTTCATACAAGGGACGACGACTTAGTTTTTGGCTTTGTCGACGATCTTGTTGGCACCGATCCACGGCATCATGGAGCGCAGTTGCTCGCCGATGATTTCGATGCCGTGAGCGGCGTTGTTACGACGCTTGGCGGTCATCGAAGGGTAGCCGGTTGCGCCTTCGCTGATGAACATTTTGGCATATTCGCCGTCCTGAATACGTTTCAGGGCATTGCGCATGGCCTGACGGGATTCGGCGTTGATCACTTCCGGACCGGTCACGTACTCACCGTATTCGGCGTTGTTGGAGATCGAGTAGTTCATGTTGGCGATACCGCCTTCGTACATGAGGTCAACGATCAGTTTCAGTTCGTGCAGGCACTCGAAGTAGGCCATTTCTGGCGCGTAGCCAGCTTCAACCAGGGTTTCGAAACCGGCTTTTACCAGTTCAACGGTACCGCCGCACAGAACGGCTTGCTCGCCGAACAGGTCGGTTTCGGTCTCGTCCTTGAAGGTGGTTTCGATGATGCCAGTACGACCGCCACCAACACCTGCCGCGTAGGACAGTGCAACGTTTTTGGCGTTGCCCGAGGCGTCCTGATAGATCGCGATCAGGTCAGGGATACCGCCGCCCTTCACGAACTCGGAACGTACGGTGTGGCCCGGGGCCTTCGGCGCGATCATGATCACGTCGAGGTCGGCACGCGGAACAACCTGGTTGTAGTGAATCGCGAAGCCGTGGGAGAAGGCCAGGGTGGCGCCTTTCTTGATGTTCGGCTCGATTTCGTTTTTGTACAGGGAAGACTGGAACTCGTCCGGGGTCAGAATCATGACCAGGTCGGCAGCAGCAACAGCGGAAGCAACGTCAGTCACTTTCAGGCCATGGGCTTCAGCCTTGGCAACGGTAGCCGAACCTTTACGCAGACCGACGGTAACGTCGACACCGGAGTCTTTCAGGTTGCACGCTTGAGCGTGGCCTTGGGAGCCGTAACCGATGATGGCAACTTTCTTGCCCTGGATGATCGACAGGTCGCAGTCTTTATCGTAGAAAACTTTCATGAATTTCCCCTATATATCCAGGCCGTTCAGGCCATTCGCTAATTTGGTTTAGATGCTGAGTACTTTGTCGCCGCGGGCAATGCCGGTCACGCCGCTACGGACGGTTTCCAGAATCGATGCGGTGCCGATGGACTGAATGAAGCTGTCGAGCTTGTCGCTGGTACCGGTCAATTGAACGGTATACACGCTGGCACTGACATCGACGATCTGTCCACGGTAAATATCGGTGGTGCGTTTGATCTCGGCGCGCTGGGCGCCAGTGGCCTTGACCTTGACCAGCATCAGCTCGCGCTCGATGTGAGCACTTTCCGACAGGTCCACCAGCTTGACCACTTCGATCAGCTTGTTCAGGTTTTTGGTGATCTGCTCGATGATTTCATCGTGGCCAACGGTGGTCAGCGTCAGACGCGACAGGGTCGGGTCTTCGGTCGGGGCCACCGTCAGGCTTTCGATGTTGTAGTTGCGCTGCGAGAACAGGCCGACTACGCGAGACAAAGCGCCGGGTTCGTTTTCCAGAAGCAGGGAAATAATGTGCCGCATGATTAAGTACGCTCCGTCTTGCTCAGCCACATATCGCGCATGGAGCCGTCTTTGATCTGCATCGGATAGACGTGCTCGCTGGTATCGACCGAAATATCGATCACCACCAGACGATCTTTCATGGCGAACGCTTCTTCCATCTTCGACTTCAAATCTTTCGAATCGGTGATGCGCACGCCGACGTGACCGTAGGCTTCAGCCAGCTTGACGAAATCAGGCAACGATTCCATGTAGGAATGCGAGTGACGGCTGCCGTAGCTCATGTCCTGCCACTGACGAACCATCCCCAGAACACCGTTGTTCAGGATGACGATTTTCACCGGCAAGCCGTATTGCAGGCAGGTCGACAGCTCCTGGATGTTCATCTGGATGCTGCCTTCGCCGGTGACGCAGGCAACGTCGTCATCCGGGAAGCTCAACTTGATACCCATGGCCGCCGGGAAACCGAAGCCCATGGTGCCCAGGCCACCGGAGTTGATCCAGCGGTTCGGTTTGTTGAACGTGTAGTACTGCGCAGCGAACATCTGGTGCTGACCCACGTCGGACGTGATGAAGGCATCGCCCTTGGTCACTTCGCACAGGGTCTCGATCACGGTTTGCGGTTTGATCAGGCTGCCGTCACCCTTTTCATAAGGGAACAGGCCGCGATCACCGCGCCATTCATCGACTTGCTTCCACCAACTGGCCACGGACTCCTTGTTTGGGGTCTCGCCGATTTCCTTGAGGATCGCGACCATTTCGCTCAGGACGCTTTCCACCGGGCCAACGATCGGCACGTCGGCCTTGATGGTCTTGGAGATCGAAGCCGGGTCGATGTCGATGTGGATGATCTTGGCGTTCGGGCAGAACTTCGCCGCGCCGTTGATCACACGGTCATCGAAACGCGCGCCGACAGCCAGAATCACGTCGGCATGGTGCATCGCCAGGTTGGCGGTGTAGCTGCCGTGCATACCGAGCATGCCGATGAACTGACGGTCGGTGCCAGGGAAACCACCCAGGCCCATCAAGGTGTTGGTCACTGGCAGGTTGAGCATTTTGGCCAGTTCGGTCAGCGGTGCAGAACCGTTGCCGAGGATCACGCCGCCACCGGAATACATGACCGGGCGCTTGGCCGCCAGGAGCATTTCTGCCGCCTTGCGGATTTGCCCGGAGTGACCGCGTACGGCCGGGCTGTAGGAACGCAGCTTGGCTTTTTTCGGGAAAACGTATTCGAACTTCTCGGCTGGGTTGGTCATGTCTTTCGGGATATCGACCACGACCGGGCCCGGACGACCGGATTGCGCCAGGTAGAACGCCTTCTTCATGACTTCCGGGATTTCCGAGGCGTGCTTGATCATGAAGCTGTGCTTCACGATCGGCCGGGAAATACCGATCATGTCGGTTTCCTGGAACGCGTCGGTGCCGACCATGGTGCTTGGCACCTGACCGGAAATGATCACCATTGGAATCGAATCCATATAGGCGGTGGCGATACCGGTGATGGCGTTTGTGGCGCCAGGACCTGAAGTCACCAATACCACGCCGGCTTTACCGGTGGCACGGGCGTAGCCGTCAGCCATATGGGTAGCCGCTTGTTCGTGACGAACCAGGATGTGGGTCACTTCCGGTTCTTTGAACAGGGCATCGTAAACATGCAGGAGAGCACCACCCGGGTACCCGTAGATATATTTGACGCCTTCGTCACGCAAGAAGCGGACGAGCATCTCACCGCCAGATAAAAGCTCCACGTTGTTCACCTCTAAAACGCCAGAATACCGTCCACAAAAAGGGGCGGGTCTTAATAGGTTTACTTCTCGGCAGAGCATGAGCGACGGTGGTCGCCGACTACGTCAGCACTGACTGAGCAAGTATTGGGATCGTCCCAAGTGTTGCGGGCCTTTCCCACCCAGCGCGAGGTAACGCGTTGCGGGTGTAACAGGTCGACGCGGATATGCGCCTCATGATCTACCGAGTGGGTCTGCTTCTGGCAGTCCCTCTACAGCGGACTTTGGATTCTTCTGTTTCGCCCTCCTCAAGTCAAGCCGTCAATGTGCTTAATTGTGGGTAAGCACATGAGAACGCAAGAAAAAACCTGAAAACCGCTACTCTGTTAGCGTCAATTGCGCAATTTTGCCAAGGAATCAGCATGCGAACGCTTCTGTTAACTCTGCTGATCGGCCTCAGCCCCTGGTGCTCGGCCGCTCAGATCTACAAATGGGTCGATGCCCAAGGCGTCACGCACTTCGATGCGCAGCCTCCGCAAGGGCAGCCGGCCACCACCGTGCAAACACCCTCCTCGCCCCCGCCAAAACCTGCAGCAATGCCGGGCAGCGGTGCGCTGGGCGATCAGAAAGCCATCGACGACAAGGTGAAAAAACAGGTGGCGGAGCAGCAGACGCAGCTCAAGGCGTTTTGCGAGCAGGCACGGACGAACCTGGCGCAATTGCAGAACAATCCGCGCTTGAGAGAAGAAGTGGAGGGAAAACTGCGGCGCCTCGACGATGCGCAACGGCAGGAGCGCATCGTCGAAGCACAGAAACAGATAGCGCAGAACTGCCAGTAGGTACTGGCAGTTTGCGGTTCAGCGCGAAGCGGTGATCAGCAGGTCGAACTCTTTGAGCAGCACCTGCAGTTGTCGATCCTTGCCCTGCAGATTGCGCTGGGCGAAGACCATTTCGGCCATTTCCTGAATGCCCGAGGCATTGGGCAGCGGCAGATCCTGCTCGAGGATCATCTTCATCCGCGGCAGGAAGATCCATTGCAGCCATTGTTCGAAATCCAGCGTGTCGACCGAAAACGGTTCGACACTGCTCAGGGCTTCGGCCGATGGCTGAACCTCATCCCACCAACCCTGCGTGCGCAGTTCGCGCTCGATAAGCAACAACTGATCGGCGATTTTCGGGAAGCGAGTATCCATCAGAGCGAAACCTTGGCCTTCTGACGAGCCAGCGCTGCGCCGGCGGCATCGCCCTGCTTCTCACGGGACTGCGCGATGATTTCCCACAGGTTGGCTTGCAGATCCGGACGGCCGTTGGCCATGGTCAACGCACGACGGGCAAATTGCTCGGCCTGCGGTGCATCCCCCTGAGCCATGCGCACTTGCGCCAGACGATAAAGCACTTGCGGCTCACGCGGGGCGACGCGTTGGGCACGCTCCAGGCTGGAGGATGCACCGTTGAGGTCGCCGCCGGCCTGCTGCTGTTGTGCAGTAGTCAGCAAGGCGAGCACCGGACCGTCCAGTTGCTCGTCTGCCGACAGACCGCCGCCGCTGCTGCTGGCCGAAGGAATGCCGCTTGGCGTCGAAGGCATGCTGTAGCTGCCCGTGTTGATCGGCGCCGACTGGACCGGCGACGGATTGTACGGCCCCGGAGTGATACCCCCGGAAGCCGGGCCTGGAACGATCGGCGAGGTGCTGATCGGCGCCGATGTCGTGGCACCACCACCCGGCACCATCACCACCACGCCGGTATCGCCCTGCGGGATGGCCTGGGATTGCGCCTGGCCTTGCACTGGGCGTTTGACCGTCGTCTTGCGGAAACCGCCGTTGGCCGACAGGCGTTCGCTGTTGGACACGGTTGTGCCGGAATCCACCACCGGAATCGAACCACGCTGTACGGTAGAGCAGCCGCTGAGCAAAGCCACGGCGGTCACCGCTGGAATCAACCACTTGTTCACTTGAAACCCTCTTTGCTTAATTCATCCAGCCCTTGACCCAATCCATCACCGACTCCGGCGAAGCAGGCGTTTCGCTTGCACACGCGGCGCCGGGTGGCGGTTCGCTGCCGCGAATATACGGCATCTGCACCGCCCCCGGACAGTTGGCATCAGAGCCTTGTCCGGTACGCGAATCGACCCACGCCTGGACGATGTTGTCCGGCTGCGGCATGTCCAGCGGCAGTGGATCGGCCTTGCGCATGAAACTGGTCCAGACCTGCAACGCACCGGTCGCGCCGGTGAACGGGGTCTTGCCGTTGTCGTCACGACCGAGCCAGACCACCGCCAGCAGATCCTGACTGAAGCCGGCGAACCAGCTGTCACGCGAATCGTTACTGGTACCGGTCTTGCCGGCCAGCGTCAGGGTCTTGGGCAGCACGTTATAAACCGAGCTGCCGGTACCTTCGCGCATCACGCGCTGCATGGCGTTCTGGATCAGGTAGATAGACGCCGGATCAAAACGCTGCTCAATCTGGAACGGATAACGCTTGAGCGGCTCGCCCTCGGCGGTCAGTACGCTGCGAATCCCGCGCATCGGCGTGTTGAAACCACCGTTGGCGAGGGTCTGGTACATGGTCGCCACTTCGATCGGAGTCATGCCGCCAGCACCCAGCAACATCGACGGATACGCCGGGAACTCACGGGTCACGCCCAGACGTGCAAGGGTCTTGAGCACATTCGGCACACCGACTTCCAGGCCGAGACGCGAAGTCGACAAGTTGTAGGAATGCGCAAGCCCCTGATAGAGGAATACCGTGCCGTGGGAGCGACGGTCGTAGTTCTGCGGCTTCCACACCTGGCCGTCCGCACCTTTGACCGACAATGGATCATCCGACAGCCAGCTGGTCAGCGTGTAGTGGCTCGGTTTCTCCAGCGCAGTCAGATATACCGCAGGCTTCACCAGGGAACCGATCGGCCGCACGGCATCCAGCGCCCGGTTGAAACCGGCGTAACTGGCCTGACGGCTACCGATCATCGCCTGGACTTCGCCGGTTTCCGGGTTGGTCACGACCATCGCCGCTTCCACGTCGTCGGAGCCCTTGCGTCCGGCCAGACGCTTGAAGGTGTCGTTGACCGAGGCCTCGGCTTTCATCTGCAGAATCGGGTCGAAACTGGTGAAGATCCGCAGACCTTCTTCGGTCAAGTCTTCGTCGCGATAGTCTTCGCGCAACTGACGTTTGACCAGATCGATGAAGCCGGGGAACGAGCTGTCGGCCAACTTGCCGCGAGTGGTTACACCCAGTGGCATTTTCTTCGCCGCTTCGACCTGTTCGGCAGTCGCCACGCCTTGCTGCTCAAGCACGTCGAGCACCAGATTGCGACGCTCAAGCGCGCGCTCGGGATTGCGGCGCGGGTTGTAATAGGACGGGCCTTTGACCATGCCGACCAGCAGCGCAACCTGATGCAGTTTCAGCTCGGACAATGGCTGGCCGAAGAAGAACTGGCTGGCCAGACCGAAGCCGTGCACCGCACGCTGACCGTCCTGCCCGACGAAGACTTCGTTGAGGTACGCCTCAAGAATTTCTTTTTTGTCGTAATGCAGCTCCAGCAGCATCGCCATCATCGCTTCGGTGAGCTTGCGGCTCAGGCTGCGTTCGTTGGTGAGGTAGAAGTTCTTCACCAACTGCTGGGTCAGCGTGCTGCCGCCCTGGGTCATCTTACCGCCAGAGGTGTTGACCCAAATGGCCCGGGCAATCGATTTCGGCGAAACGCCCCAGTGGCTGTAATAGTCGCGGTCTTCAACCGCAACCAGGGTTTCCAGCAAGTACGGCGGCACCTGATCGAGCTTGATCAGGATGCGGTCTTCAAGATTTTTCGGATAAATGCCGCCGATCATCAGCGGCTCAAGTCGCACCACGGACAGTTTCGAACCATTGAGCCCCGAGAGCTCCGCCACATAATCGCCGGAGAAGCGCACGCGCACCGGCTGGGCTTTTTCCAGGCCTTCATAGAACTGGAAGCCGCGAGTATTCAGATCGACGGTATTGCCGCTGACGGCAGCAGCGCCGGGGCCATTGCTCACGGCTTCGCGGCGATAGCCGAGGGCGTCGAGCTCGGTCAGGAAATCGTCCTTGCTGAGCTTCTGTCCGACGAACAGCTCGAGCGGACGCGCGTATACCTTGGCCGGAATGGTCCAGCGCTTGCCGGAGAACTTCTCCTGCACCACAGCATCGAGGTAAACGGCGAAGCCGGCCAGCACCACAAGGCCGACCAGACTGAGTTTAATGGCCCAACCCAGCCATGGGCTCAGGCCCTTGGCAGGTGGTTTTTTCTTGGTACGGGGGGATCGAGTTCGAGTCATGGCGGCGGATTATACGCACTTTATTCATACTCAACAGGAGCGCTCCGAGGTTTGCGTCCGGCTGGCGAGCGGCCATAATGGCGACCTCGAATTTCCCAGTCTCTGAAGGATCGCCCGTGAGCCAGTCACTGATCGCTGCCCTGCAAAACCCGGCCCTCTACCCGCACTCTGTCGAGGGGTTCCAGGTCATCGAAACCCATATCTCGTGGGTGATCCTCACTGGCCCCTTTGCCTATAAAGTGAAGAAACCGGTGAATTTCGGCTTCCTCGATTTCACTGGCCTCGAATCCCGCGCACATTTCTGTGCTGAAGAGCTGCGCCTGAACCAGCGCCTGACCGACGATTTGTATCTGGAAGTGTTGCCGGTGACCGGCAGCGTCGAGGCGCCACAACTGGGCGGCGATGGCCCGGCAATCGAATACGTGCTGAAAATGCGTCAGTTCCCGCAGACCGGCTTTCTCAGCACCCTGCAAGCCAATGGCGAACTGACCACTCAGCACATCGACGAGATGGCCGAGCAGATCGCCAAATTCCACCTCAGCGCGCCGAAAGTCCCGGCCGAGCACGACGCCGGCACGCCAGACAGCGTGATGGCCCCAGTCTCGCAAAACTTCGAACAGATCCTGCCGTTCCTCAGCGACAAAAACGACCTGCTGCAACTCGAAGCGCTGAAAGCCTGGGCCGAAAGCAGCTTCGAACGCCTCAAGCCACTGTTCGCCCAGCGTAAAGCCGAGGGTTTCACCCGCGAATGCCACGGTGATATCCACCTGGGCAACGCTACTGTCATCGACGGCAAGGTGGTGATCTTCGATTGCATCGAATTCAACGAACCGTTCCGCTTCACCGATGTGTGGGCCGACACCGGTTTCCTGGCGATGGACCTTGAAGACCGTGGCCTGAAATCCCTGGCCCGTCGCTTCATCAGCCAGTACCTGGAGCTGACCGGCGACTATAAAGGCCTGGAAGTGCTGAATTTCTACAAAGCCTACCGCGCTCTGGTTCGCGCCAAGGTTGCGCTGTTCAGCATGCCGGCCGACGCCACGCCAGTGCAGCGCGCCACCACCCTGCGCCAATACCGCAACTACGCCAACCTGGCGGAAAGCTACAGCACCATTCCTTCGCGCTTCATGGCCATCACCCACGGTGTATCGGCTGTCGGCAAGAGCCATGTGGCGATGCGTCTGGTCGAAGCACTGGGGGCGATCCGCCTGCGTTCCGACGTCGAGCGCAAGCGCCTGTTCGGCGAGCAAACCGTTGCCAACGACGTGCAGGCCGGGATTTACAGTGCCGACGCCAGCGCCGCAACCTACGTGCGCCTGCATGAAATCGCCGAAGTGATCCTGCACGCCGGGTTCCCGGTGGTGATCGATGCCACTTACCTCAAGCGCGCGCAGCGCGATAGCGCGGCAAAGATCGCCGAAGCCACCGGTACGCCATTCCTGATCCTCGACTGCAACGCGCCACAAGCGGTCATCGAGAGCTGGTTGGCGATTCGCCAGGCGGATAAACAGGATCCGTCCGACGCCACTCTGGCGGTGATCGAAGCGCAACAGGCCAATCGCGAAGCGCTGACGCCGGAAGAAATCCTGCGCAGCAAGCGCGTACAGACCAATGAATCCGGTACGCTGGACACCGTGGTCGCGCAGATCCGTCAACGCCTGCCTGGCTTGTAAGAAACTATTTCGGCCGTGAAGCCCTCGCTTGCTTCACGGCCATCAAATAGTGGCACTATACTGGCGTCATAAAACCAACAGGTGATCTGACATGAGCCAGCCGAAACTTCTCGACACCCCGCTGTATGCCTTGTTGCACAAAGACGATATTGCAGGCTTCAACAAGGAACGACCGAAAGACGGCCCGATCGATATGGTTGGCGGCGACTTCCGCGGACTTGACCTGCGTGAACTGAACGCCGATGGCGTGGATTTCAGGGACGCCTACTTTCGTTCCGCCGATTTGCGTGGCATCGATTTCCGCAATGCTTCGCTTGAAGGAGCGAGCCTCGCTCATGCGCAGATTTCCGGCGCGTACTTCCCGGTCGAGTTGAGTGCGGACGAGATTCTGATGTCGATGAATTTCGGCACGCGTTTGCGTTATCGCACTCGCTGATAGCCTCATTGTTCCGTGACACGACGCCTTCCCTGTAGGAGTGAGCCTGCTCGCGATAGCGGTTTAATATTCAACACATGTGTACCTGCCAGTCCGCCATCGCGAGCAGGTTCACTCCTGCATTGATTTGTGTTCCCCCCTCCTTATCTGCTTTCGCAGGCCGTTCAAGCGCCCTTTCTTAGAAGCGTTTGCGTTGAATCCGACCAAACAACCACGCTTTTCCTACTGATGGCTACACTCCTGAGAAGCTCGCCCACGCACCATTCGGCCGTCGCAAGGAGGCTTGATGAATGATGAACTGCAACACCTGAAGAATCTTGGCAAGACGTCGGCGCAGTGGCTGCATGCCGTGGGCATCCACAGCGCCTCGGACTTGCGTCGCCTGGGGGCGGTGGACGCCTATCGGGCGGTGCGTACCCGCGGGTTTCGCGCATCGAAGGTGTTGCTGTATGCGATCGAAGGGGCGCTGATGGATGTGCACTGGAACGACATCCCTGCCGAACGCAAAGACGCCTTGAACAAGCAGCTCGAAGCTATTTCCTCGCGACACAAGAATTGAACAGGCGCTGACGGCCATGTATCTGCTTGGGGAACAATCGGCACCTGTCGATGCACTGATCAATCGTTTGCAGAGCTTGCCTGTACGCTGGCTCGAAGGACTCGCGCCGTGCGGGCCGGTAATTGAGTACGAAACTTCTGACGATCTGCTAAGACAATTACCCGACGATCAGTTGTTTCTGCTGACAGAAGGCGTGATCAACGGCTGCATGGGCGGTCGAGCGGTTTTTTATTGGCAGGAAGGCGACTTGATCGGTTTGCAGCAGGGCCCGGCCTGGGCCGATTGCCGTCTGTGCAGTGAAGGGCCATTGCGATTGCTGCCATATCGGCGCACCGATCTTCTTCAACACTTGCTTGCCGAGCCTGAGCGGGCCGAGCAGCTGCTGGAGTATCTGCTGGGTCAGATGGCAATGCTCGCCCACGCCGTGGCCGAACTGAAACCCCGGGAGTTTCGCAGCACCAATGGCTTCAAACGGGTCGAGAGCGGTGAAGTGTTGATTCAGCAGGGCGATGTGGCCGATCACGTCTTCGTGATCATCGATGGGCATGCCGAGGCGTTTGTTGACGGGCACAAGGTCGGCGAAGTGCCCAAGGACGAGATTTTCGGCGCCATGGCGGTGTTCACGGGAGAACCGCGCAACGCCACGGTCATCGCTCGCGAGCCGAGCACCGTGATGCTGATTCCCGGCGATCAGTTTTTGAACATGACCCGCAACAATCCGAAAATTGCGCACAGCCTGATTGAGAGCATGGCTCGGCGCATCGGCCAGCTCAACCAGCAGATCACCCAACTGATCGCCATCAAAGGTCAGCGTTAAGTCCCGTGTTTGCGGGGCATTCCGGCCATTTCCACGACTAAATCAAGTAAATGGAAAAACAGTGGTTGACTCGCTAATGAGAATCGCTATGATTATCACAACTGATCGCGAGATCAGTCGATATTCTGAAAAGCCCTTGGTTCGGACTCTCAGATTATCTCCTCATCAGGCTAATCACGGTTATTTGACCCGGTTTTTACCGGGTCTTTTTTTGCCTGTGGAAAAGTCATTGGCCGAACTGTTTGCGCATCTGCGCGCAGTAATCCTGCGCTGGCGTCGCCGGGGTGTACCAGACGTAATCGGCCATCGCCGCAGTAACCTCGGCGCCCTGCTCGGCCAGCATCAGCACCATTGGCGCTTGGGCTGCGCCCAGATCCAGAACATGCAGCGGCACGCCAACATCCTTGCGCGCATGCCAGGCACCTGCCAACAGCAGGGCTGGTGTTGGCGCCGCCATCAAGCGTTCGGCCATGCGCCGATCGCGCTGCTGCTGAACCGCGAGCATCGACGGCATTTGCGATTGGGGCAGCAAGCCGCAATGGGAATCGCTGATCTGCTCAAGCAGCGTGGCCTTCACCGAGGCCGCATTACTGCGAACACCATTCAAACCTGGCCGCTGACGATAGAACGCGCGGATTTCGCTGTTATCCAGATTGCCCGCCAATAGCGGATAGGGTTGCTTGAGGGCGAACCGAACGATCGGACCATAGAGATTCCAGTCCCAACCGTCCTGCCAGGCCAATGCGCCGGGAAGATCACTGGGCGGCGTTGCGGGAGGGCGAACTTGATCAACTTTCGGCTGTTGATCAGGCGTGAGCATTTCCAGCAGCAAACTGCCCTGTGGGCGCTGCTCACCGAGCGCCTGCAACAGCCACAACTGCGCAGCGTGGTGATCGGCATTGTCATGTTGCTCGCCGATGATCAGCTGTTGCGGCTCGGCCAAACGCGTCAGCAGTTCCTGTGCCGTCAGCACCTGACCGCTGCGCAGATCGCGAATCTCGCCGCTGACCGGCGGCGCGGCAACATGCTGACACCCCGTCAGCAGCAACACGATCAAGAGCCACATCCCGCGCATGCCATCACCTCGATGAAACGTCAGCGGGCGATGATCAGCGGATGCCCGCGCTCCGGGTGCTGCTGCACCAATACTTCGAGACCGAACACGGCTTTGAGTGTATCCGGACGCAATACCTGCCGCGGCGTATCCAGTGCCACCGGGCGCCCGCCTTCGAGCAACAACACACGATCACAATAGCGCGCCGCCAGGTTCAGATCATGCAGGATGACCAGCACTGCCGCGCCACGGTCGGCAAATTCACGCACCGCTTGCAGCGTTGTGTGTTGATGCAGCGGATCGAGCATCGACGTCGGCTCGTCCAGCAACAAGCTTTGCCCGGCCAGCCCCGGCCACAACTGCGCCAGCACCCGGGCCAGATGCACGCGCTGGCGCTCGCCACCTGACAGCGCCAGATAACTGCGACCGCTCAGATGCCCGACATCCGCCGCGTGCAGCGCTGCCGCGACAATCTCGTCATCGCGCACCCGACCGCTTTGATAAGGCAGCCGCCCCATGCCGACCACTTCTTCGACGTGAAAGGCAAAGTCCAGCGTCGACACCTGCGGCAACACCGCCAGACGCTGGGCGCGCTGCGTGCCCGTCCAGTGACTCAAGGCCTGACCATCCAGCGAAACTTCGCCTTCACTGGCCACCAGCTCACCGCACAGGGCACCGAGCAATGTGCTTTTACCCGCGCCGTTCGGCCCCAGCACGCCCAGCACTTCACCCGGTTCAAGTTGCAGGGTGACGCCGCTGAGCACCGTCTTGCGGTCGCGACGGATATGCAGATTGTGCGCACGCAGCATCAGGCACGTCCTCGCAACAGCAGATAAAGGAAGAACGGCGCGCCGATAAAAGCGGTGACAATGCCGATCGGCAACTCCGCCGGCGCCAACGCCAGCCGCGCCACCAGATCCGCCAGCAACAACAGGCTGGCCCCGGCCAACACCGAGGCTGGCAGCAGCACGCGATGATCCGGCCCGGCCAGCAGGCGCACCAGATGCGGCACCACCAGTCCGACGAAACCGATCATCCCCGCTGCCGCCACTGCTGCACCAACACCCAACGCGGTGCAAAAAACCAACTCGCGCTTGAGCCGCTCGACATCGATGCCCAGATGCCCTGCCTCCGACTCACCGAGCAACAGCGCATTCAGCGCCTTGGCGCGGCGCGGCAACCACAGCGCAACGCCGGCGCTGATGATCAGCAAAGGCCAGAGCCGCGCGTAACTGGCGCCATTGAGGCTACCGAGGTTCCAGAACGTCAGCGTGCGCAGGGTCGCGTCATCCGCCAGATAGGTGAACAGCCCCACCGCTGAGCTTGCCAGCGCCGTCAGGGCAATCCCCGCCAACAGCATGGTCGCCACGTTGGTCTGGCCGTTTCGACGTCCGAGCCGATAGACCAGCGCCGTCACCCCGAGTCCACCGAGAAACGCACACGCCGATAACAGATAAGGCCCGAACCACTCCGGCAAACCGCCAAAAAACGAGCCACCGACAATCGCAATTGCCGCGCCCAATGCTGCACCGCTGGACACCCCGACCAACCCGGGATCGGCCAACGGATTGCGAAACAAGCCCTGCATCGCCACACCGGACAGCGCCAGCACACCGCCGACGGCCAGCCCAAGCAAGGTGCGCGGCAAGCGAATCTGCCCGAGAATCAGCTCAGCCTGCTCCAGACCGTCCGGCGCCAGCGGCACACCGAGCATGCGCAACGCCGCGCGCAAGGTATCGAACAGCGGCAGGCTGACCGGCCCCAGCGCCAATGACAACCAGATGGCCAGCAGACACAACAGCGTCAGGCCGATGAACAGGCGGCGGGGTTTGACCAGTGTGGTCATGGGTTGCCCTTGGTCGGGTAGAAACCGTCAGACAGACGCAGCAACGCCGCCGGCAAACGCGGCCCGAGCCCGCCGACCAGCAGCGTCGGATCCAGCTCCAGCACCCGTCCGGCCTTGGCCGCGCGGCTTGATTCAAGAATCGGGTTTTCCTTGAACAGCGCCGTTTTCGCCGCTTCACCGCTCAACGCGCGATCGGCGAACACCAATACTTCAGGATCGAGCCCCGCCAGTGATTCCACAGAAAACGGTTTATAACCGGTATGCGTCGCCAGGTTATGCCCGCCGGCCTGTTGCAGCAGCCAGTCGGCAGTGGTGTCCTTGCCGGCAATCAACGGTTTGCCACCCGCATGCCCGATCAGCACCAGAACGCCCGGCGCCTTGTGATCGGCCTGCAATTGACTGACTCGCTGTTTCAGCACATCGAGTTGCTGTTGATAACTTTGCAGCAGTTGAGCCGCTTGCGTCTCGGCGCCGAGCAACTGCCCCAGGTGTGTGACGTTTTTTTTCAGGGTGGGCAGGTCCGGCTGCGCGGAAAACAGCTCCACCTGCACTTTGCCATTCTTCACTTGCGCCAGTACTGGCGGCGGGCCCATTTCTTCGGTACCGATCAGAATGTCCGGGCGCAGGCTGAGAATGCCTTCCGAAGACAGACTGCGCTGATAGCCGATGCTCGGCAGTGCCCTCAATGATTCCGGATGCTGACTGGTGGTGTCGACGCCGACCAGTTTCGACTCGCCGCCCAACGCACTGACCCACTCAGACAATCCGCCGCCGGCGCTCACCCAACGTTGCGGCAGATCGGCCGCTGCAACCTGGTGACTGACCAAAAGTCCGACACACAGCACAGCCACGCGGGTTATCAGGCGCATACACAGCTTCCTTGAACAGGTTTTTCCGCGCATCGGGACAATGGGCCAAGTATCCTAGGCATCGGTCACCGCATGGCGGATGAAGGCGGCCATTTGATAATTGTTTGCATTTAAACGTCAAGCTCGGACATTTCCCGTAACGAGCCGACACTTGAGGATAGCCATGAAGTTTTTGTGCGCCGGCGCCGATCTGGCCGAGGCCGGCAGCCGTGGGTTCGACATCGACGGAAACAAACTGTTTGCCGTGCGCCGCGCGGGTCAGGTTTATGTCTATCTCAACCGTTGTCCGCACCGCGGTGTCGGGCTGGAGTGGCAGCCCGACCAGTTTCTCGACCCGAGCAACAGCCTGATCCAGTGCGCCACCCACGGCGCACTGTTTCTGATCGAGGACGGCGAATGTGTCGCCGGTCCCTGCGCCGGGCAATCCCTGACCGCCATCCCTTGCCGCGAAGACGCGCAAGGGCTATGGATCGATGTTTAACCGTTGAGCAAAACGTCCAGTCGTCGGTCGATCACCATCTCTTCATGGTTTAACCGTACGCCATAAGCCAGCACCTCGACCCCGCACGCCACCGCTTCGCGTAGTGCGTCGGCGTAGGCCGAATCGATTTCCTCGGCCGGACGCACCGCCTCGATCCCGCTGAGATTGACGCAATACAACTGCACCGCACGAATGCCGTCACGGGCCAGATGCGCCAGCTCCCGCAGATGTTTGGCGCCGCGCTGGGTGACCGCATCGGGAAACGCCGCCACATTCGTCCCGTCGAAACCCAGGGTGACGCTTTTCACTTCCACGTAGGCCGGGCCGTTCGGGTATTCGAGACGAAAATCGATGCGGCTCTTTTCCTGACCGTAGGCCACTTCTCGTTTGAGCGCTGTGAATCCGTTCAACTCGCTGATGACCCCGGCTTGCAACGCTTCTTCGACCAAGGCGTTGGCGCGGCCAGTATTCACACAGAACAGCCGGCCCTGCGGGGTTTCGCCGATTTCCCAGGTCCCGGGCAGCTTGCGCTTGGGATCGTTGGAACGGCTGAACCACACCTGGCCGCCCTCAACCTGGCAATTGAGCATCGAACCGGTGTTCGGGCAGTGCAGGGTCATCAGCTCGCCATTGACCGTTTCAACATCAGCGAGAAAACGTTTGTAGCGGCGGATCAGCCGCGCCTCTTCCAGAGCCGGATAAAAACGCATCAGCCTTGCCAGCTCTTCAAGCCACGGGCGATCCGTTCCACCGCTTCCTGTAGGCGAGGGAGGTTTTGCGTGTAGGAAAATCGCACATGATGGCCGGCCTGATAACGGCCGAAATCCAGGCCCGGAGTAAAGGCAACGTGCTCGACTTCGAGGAAATGCCGGCAGAACGCGAAGGCATCTCCGCCGAACTGGCTGATATCGGCGTACAAGTAGAATGCCCCTTCCGGCTCGACGGCGATGTTGAAACCCAACTCGCGCAACGCCGGCAGCAGGAAGTCGCGACGGCGACCGAATTCAGCGCGGCGCTCTTCGAGAATGGCGATCGTGTCCGGCTCGAAACAGGCCAAAGCGGCGTACTGCGCCATGCTCGGAGCACTGATGTAGAGGTTCTGCGCGAGCTTTTCCAATTCGCCGACCGCCGCGTCAGGCGCCACCAGCCAGCCGAGGCGCCAACCGGTCATGCCGAAATACTTGGAGAAACTGTTGAGCACAAAGGCGCTGTCATCGACCTCCAGCACGCTCGCCGCATCGGTGCCGTAGGTCAGGCCGTGATAAATCTCGTCCACCACCAGATGCCCGTGCCGCGCCTTGATCGCTGTGGATAACCCGGCCAGCTCATCACGGGTCAGGATCGTCCCGGTCGGGTTGGCCGGCGAAGCCACCAACGCACCGACGCTGTCGTGATCCCAATGCCGTGCCACCAGATCCGGGGTCAGTTGATAACGCACCTCCGGCCCGACCGGAACCAGTTGCGCCGCGCCTTCAACCAGGCGCAGGAAATGCCGGTTGCACGGGTAACCGGGATCCGCCAGCAACCAGTGTTTGCCGGGATCGACCAGCAAGGCACTGGCCAGTAACAGGGCGCCGGAGCCACCGGGGGTGATCAGAATCCGGCGCGGATCGATGTTCAGGCCATAACGCTGTTGATAGAAACCGGAAATCGCCTCGCGCAGCTCGGGAATGCCCCGCGCGGCGGTGTAGCGGGTCTTGCCCGCCGTCAGCGCCGCTTGCCCGGCACGGATGATCGGCTCGGCTGTGGTGAAGTCCGGCTCGCCGATTTCCAGGTGGATCACGTCGTGACCTTCGGCCTGCAATTCGTTGGCCCGCGCCAGCAGCGCCATCACATGGAACGGTTCGATCGCACGACTGCGCGCACTGTAGGGCTGAGCCATTGGCCTTCCTTCGACGGGAAAAAGAGACGATTCTACCCATCTGCCGGAACGAGCGAGAACCCATCGCGGTCACACCCTCAAGAACACTGGACTGTAACGAGATGAGCGTACGCTCCAGGATTGACTAAAATCAGTGATTGAACAGGTCTTCAGCACCACCAGACACGGCTTGCCAAACATTTGCAAGCGCCACCCGCCGGGGCCTCGACATCCGGGAGTAGCGCAGGCCGAATTGATCTGGTAAGTTCGCCCGCTTGCAGCCGCAGGGCCGGCAGGTGTCGGTGATGGAGCAATCCTGCGCAATGGATTACAAGAGTAGAGGCGGTCCATTTCATGCCCACCCAAGCAAAGCAACAGCAGAATCAGACGATCAGCGGTTTCGAACCTTATGTTCCGGCGAAAGGTGAAGAGTACATGGGCGCCCCAATGCGCGCGCACTTCACCAAGATCCTGAACAAGTGGAAACAGGACTTGATGCAGGAAGTCGACCGCACTGTTGATCACATGAAAGACGAAGCGGCCAACTTCCCTGACCCGGCCGACCGTGCCAGCCAGGAAGAAGAGTTCGCCCTTGAGCTGCGCGCCCGCGACCGCGAGCGCAAACTGATCAAGAAGATCGACAAGACCCTCGAATTGATCCAGGACGAAGAGTACGGCTGGTGCGAGTCCTGCGGCATCGAGATCGGCGTCAAGCGCCTCGAGGCCCGTCCTACTGCGGATCTGTGCATCGACTGCAAGACCCTGGCGGAAATCAAGGAAAAGCAGGTCGGCAAGTAATCTCGACCTGAACGAAAAACGGAGCGTGCGAACGCTCCGTTTTTGTTTCTGTCTTTTGCCTTTTGCCTTTTGCCTTTTGCCTTTTGCCTTTTGCCTTTTGCCTTTTGC
>NZ_NQYG01000082.1:0-21702 GCF_002878485.1 Pseudomonas sp. AD21 | reverse complement strand
CGTCACGGGCTGCATTCCCACGCGGAGCGTGGGAACGATCATGGGGGGTTATTTACCGGGGGTGAGGGTCAAACGCGTCTTGCCATACACCCGGTCAAAGTTCTGCGGCTGCATTGGCAAGCCGATGTACTGGCCCTTGAGCCAGGCGTCGATGCCGTTGAGGTAGTTCGGGCTGGCCGGGTTGCCGGATTGGCCGGTGCCGTTCTGCCCCATCAACGGCTCGGTCTGGCTGAAGTCGACGATGAAGCGCATCGACGGCGCACGCGTGGTGTTGAAGTCCTGGCCCCAGGCAAATGCCGCCGTATTCAGGGTGGTGTGGTCACCGCCTGCAGCGATTGGACCGCGAACAGTCTGGCCGTTGGCATTCTTCCACTCGTAGCCATGCAGTTTGCCCCACTGCCAAGCCTTGTGATCGCCACCCAACTGACTGTCGCCAGCGTTGATCGCGGCCGCCAGACTGCGCGCCAGAATCTGCGCTTTGTCTTCTTTCTGCGGGGTCCGAATGTCATCCCAGAATGGGCTGTCTTCGCGTCCGAGCAGGTGATCGGCCTGTGCCGAGTAGGACAAATCGCCATTGGCGACAAAGGCTTTCCACGCCGGGCTCGACTCGGGGCCGAGTTCGTCGAGGAAGATCTGCTTCATGCTTTCTTGCAGGAACAGTTCATAGATCGCCGCGTCAGCGGAGGTCGGGCTGAGCTTGCCGTCGAAGGCCATCAAGCGGGCGAAGGCTTCGCGGGCCTTGCTGCGATCGGCTTCCGGCAGGGCGTCGATCGCCTGTTTCAGTGGCTGTTTCATGCCCGGGGCTTCGAACATTTTCTTCAGCTTGGCGGCAAACGTCGTGGTCTGGTCGTACTGCATGGCGATCACGCTGCGACCGTCCTGTTTGCCGCTGCCGGCCAGTTCGGCCAGGCGCTCGCCACGTTCCGGCGCCGCCCAGGAGTTGGACAACTGCATGCCGTAACCGTGAGGAATCACCCGCTGGTTGGCGGTGCCGAGCCAGCCTTGGCTTGGGTCCTGATCGTACGGGTGCAGCATCGGGTCGGCGTAACCGTCCCAGTCGTAGCGACCTTCCCAACCCGGCGATGGCAGCAGGCCTTCGCCTTCGCGACGGTTCGGAAAACGCCCGGTGACCTGCCAGCCGATGTTGCTGACGTCGGCGAACACCATGTTCAGGGCAATGGCGCGGATTTCGCGGCTGGCGTCCGAGGCGCGTTCAACGTTCTGCGCGCGGGTCAGGTCAAAAAACGCGTCCAGCGATTTGTCGTCGGTGAAACTCGGGGTTTGCAGGGCGAGGCCAAAACCGTTGCCCTGCGCCGCTGCCTGGGCGCTGTTGAGCAGCGCACCATGGCGGGTTTCGTACACCGCTTCGCGAATCGGCCGCTGGCCTTTGACGAAATAAGTTTCGTTGCGCACGCTCAGCGGCTGCCATTTGCCGTTGACCTCGTAGGTCAGGCTGCTGCCCTGACGGCGGATTTTTTCCAGAAACAGATCCTGGTTGTCGCCGAGCACGCTGGTGGCGCTCCATGCGACTTTGCCGTTGAAACCACCGAGGACCATCGGCAAACCGGCAACCGTGACACCGGCGGCCTGATACTTCGGCGCGCGAATCTGCACGAAGGTCCACAGCGACGGTGCCGCCAGTGGGCCGTGGCTGTCGCTGGCGAGAATGCTCTTGCCGCTGCGGCTGCGTTGGGGGGCGATGGCCCAGTTGTTCGAAGTGCTGGTGCCGAGCAGATTCACCGCCGCCAATTGTTGGCTGGCGTTGCTCAGTTCGCTCAGGCCCGGGATCTGCCCGTTGAGCTTGAGGCCTTGCAGCTTGTCGGCCTCGGCCAGCGGCAGGTTCTCGTCCGGGGCAGACGGGGTCAGCCAGGCGAGTTTGTCGCTGGTCACGGTTTGCGCCAGCACCAGGGATGAGATCTCTTCCGGCAGGTTGGCCGACTGGCTGAAGTTCAGCAGCGCAAACATCAGCGCCGAATCTTCCGGTTTCCAGTATTGCGGCTTGTAGCCGCTGGAAGCGAGGTCGCCCGGCAGTTTGTCGGCGTAGCGGAACAGGTAGGCGTTGACGCCCCGTGCATAGACTTCGAAGAAGCGCTTAAGCCGTGGCGACGAGGCCTTGTACAGCTCGTCGGCGCTTTTCTTCAGGTTGACCGCGCGCATGTAGCGGTCGGCGTCGAGCATCGAGGCACCGGACATTTCCGCCAGACGGCCCTGAGCCAACAGGCGCAGGGCGACCATCTGATTGATGCGGTCGCTGGCGTGGACGTAGCCGAGGGTGAACAGTGCGTCGTGGAAGCTGTTGCTTTCGATCAACGGCATGCCCATGGCATTGCGGCGTACCGAAACGTTCTGCGCCAGGCCCTTGAGCGGTTGCACGCCGGAGGTGGGCGGGAGGGTGTCCTGAGCGTTCCAGGTCTGGCAACCGGACAGGCTCAAGACACCGGTCACTGCTGCGGCAACGCCGAACCGGGGAAGAAAATGTGTAAGGGCTGGCGAGGCCATAGCAAAGCTCCTGCGGGGGTGTAGAGGCTGGGGGCGCAATAAAGCCGCTACGTTAGTGAGCAGGAGGTGGCCGCGCAAGCGGGCGACCGAGTTATTTCTGCGTTTATACAGACCACAAAGGATCTTCAATCAGCGTTTCGGCGGTTTGATCTTCACCCGTCCCGAATATTCGATAGCTTGCGTAATAAGTGGAGGTGATGCTGAAGTGGTAGGAAATTCGATGACCTTACATGAGAAAAATCGCCATGGAGCTGAAGGCCAACGCTGCACTGATCATCATCGACCAGCAACAAGGCATTCTGCATCCGCGTCTGGGACGGCGGAATAATCCCCACGCCGAGGATCGAATCCTCGATCTGCTGGGGTTCTGGCGAGATAGCGAGCGGCCGGTGATTCATGTGCAGCACCTGTCGCGTGAACCGGGTTCGGTGTTCTGGCCAGGGCAGTCAGGGGTGGAGTTTCAGCAGCGGTTTTTGCCGCAGGACGGCGAATGGCTGATCCAGAAACAGGTGCCGGACGCGTTCTGCTCGACAGGGCTGGAGGCACGCTTGCGTGAAGCAGGAATCAGGCAGTTGATCATCGTCGGCGTGGCGACCAACAACTCGGTTGAGTCCACAGCGCGCACAGCGGGCAATCTGGGGTTCGAGGCATGGGTGATCGAGGACGCGTGCTTCACCTTCGACAAGGCCGATTATTTCGGCACACCGCGATCAGCCGAAGCGGTGCACGGGATGTCGCTGGGGAATTTGCACGGGGAGTATGCGACGGTAACCGGCAGTGCGCGGATTCTGGCGGCTGGCTGAACATCTCGGGTGAATGTAGCGGCCCTTTCGCGAGCAAGCCCGCTCCCACATTCGACCGCGTTCCTGCGGACTGAACGCGGTCGAATGTGGGAGCGGGCTTGCTCGCGAAGGCGGTGTGTCAGGCGAAGAAGATCTTCACTTGAAGCATCAAGCGCCGTGGCACTTCTTGAATTTCTTGCCGTTGCCGCATGGGCAAGGGTCGTTGCGGCCGACGTCTTTCAGGGCGTTGCGCACCGGTTCCTGGTGGGCGTGGCCGCAGTTCGGGCCGTGGACATGGCCATGGTCATGATCGTGATCGTGATGATGGTCATGATCGTGGTTGCAGTCAGGGCCATGGACATGAGGTTGCTGGGTCATCGGTGTTGCTCCGGAATTAAATCGGCGGGGATTATCACGCCATTGCGCTCCAGGTGCACGTAGTGGGCGATGAATAAACCGGTTTCCATTTCACCCTGCAATCGATACGGAATCTGCTGGTTGGGACTTTTCAGCATTTTCACCACGTCTTTTACCCGAGGCCACAGGTTGGTGCGGATCGGTACTTTGAAATACGCACTGCGTTTCGGCCCGACGGTGAACCAGTGCTCATGCTCGCCTTCAGCCAGCAGCAGGTCGGCCAGATGAATGCGATATTCCAGGCCGCGCACGGTCAGGTCGCTGTCGTTGGGGTTGTCGATGCGAAAGTGCAGGATGAATTTCTGTTCGAGCAGCTTGGCCCGCACCACCTCGACTTTCACCAGGTGGACGGCGGGGTCGACGCTGTCATCGCTGAACCACGAGGCGCAACCGCCGAGGTTCAGCAACAGCATCAACAGCAAGCCATGAAGTGTGCGGCGGTGACCGAGCATCGAAAAAACTCCCTTTGTGCCCCAGTCTAGTCGGCGCTTTCCTTTATGCGCCGAAATACCCCGCGCAGCACTTCTTGAATTTCTGCCCGCTGGCACACGGGCAGCTGTCGTTGCGCCCCAGTTTCAGTTGCACGGTCGGGTCGATGAAGTACCAGCGCCCGCTGTTCTGCACGAAGGATGAGCGCTCGCGGTGGCTGTGTTCGCCCTGACTGTCGTGCCAGCGCGCGGTGAAGGTAACGAAGGCATGCTCGGGCTGGCCGCCGAACACTTCCGAGCTTTCGACCGCAAGGCCGAGCCAGGTGCTCTGCGCGCTCCAGGCGCTGATCGACTGGCGATCCAGGCCTGCCTGCTGGGCGGGCAGGGTAGTTGCCACCAGATAATCGATCAGCCCCAGCACATAGGCGCTGTAGCGCGAGCGCATCAGCGCTTCGGCGCACGGCGCGGGATGGCCTTCGTGATAGTGACCGCAGCAGGCCTCCAGCAGGTTGCCGCTGCCGCATGGGCAAATGGCTGTACTCATTGCATTACCACCAGTATTTCCCGAAGTTTTCCGGATTGGCCCAGAACCGCGCGTTGAGCCAGTCGGGGACTTGTTTGTAGTCAAGCAGATCGTAGGTGAACAGTGTCAGCACTTGATCGTCGCGCTGGAAGCGTTCGCTGGCTTGCAGCGCCAGCGAGTAGAAATCGGTTTGCTGCCAGCCGCTGGCGGCCAGGTCTGCCAGCACTGCAATGCGGCTGGCGTTGAGGTTGCGGATCCCGCCCAGCAGGTTCAGGCCGTCGCGCTTGGGCAAATGTTCCAGGCAATCGACCACCAGCGCCAGATCAAAACGCTGTGCCGCGAGCTCTGCAGGCAACGCGCCGGGCGCGGCATGGGCGACCACACGGTCCGGGTGCGCTTCCTTGAAAGCGCTCAGGGCCGGAAATTCGCTGGCGCCGATCAGCAGCAACCGCGCCGGGGCATAGCGATCCAGTAAAGCGGCCAGCGCCTGTTGCGGCGTGCGCGAAGAAATGGCGACGTTCATCGTAGCTCCTCAATCAGATCGCCAAGACTAGCGCGCCAGACGGATCCGGCCTAGACCCCGATTTGTCGCGCATGGCAAAAGTGCCGAATCACTGTGAACACGCTCCCAAATGCCAGTGGCCTATTGCTGGCGGAGATTAAAACTCCGGTCTTTACTCCGTGAATCGGTTCTAAGCCGATCCCTCAGGAGAAAACCAGATGAGCATAGTTCGGACAGCATTACCTTTGATTCTGCTAACCAGTGTGTTGACTGGTTGCGCAGGTTTGCAGAAAACCGACTGGCCGACCTGTGCGGCGGTCGGTGGTGTTGTCGGTGCCGGTCTCGGTGCGACGGAGAGTTCGTCGTGGGCCGGCTATGGCGCACTGTTGGTCGGTGGTACGGCAGCTGCCTATTGCTGGGTCCACGGTGACGGCGACGAAGACGGCGATGGTGTGCCGGACAGTCGCGACAAGTGCCCGCACACGCCTCGCGGCGTGCAGGTCGATGCTGACGGCTGCCCTCCACCAGCCCCGGCGCCAGTGGTAGAAGAGGCCGTTGTGGTCAAGGAAGAAACCATCGTGATCCGCGATGTGCACTTCCAGTTCGACAAAGCCACCCTGACCGGCTCCGATAAACAGGTTCTGGACAAAGTCGCCACGCGCCTGAAACAAGAGTCGTCCACCGCGCAACTGACCGTGACCGGCCACACCGACAGCGTCGGCAGCGATGCCTACAACAAGAAACTGTCGGATCGCCGTGCGCACTCGGTGGTGGAATACCTGATCCAGCAAGGTGTGCCGCGTGCCAGCTTCGTCTCGGTATCGGGCATGGGTGAAAGCCAGCCGGTGGCGGATAACAAAACCGCTGACGGTCGCGCGCAGAACCGTCGTACCGAAATCAAAATCGTCCGCTAGCCCTCTCGCATCCGCGGCTTGTGCAGTCGCGGATGCGGGTCTTTACTCCTGTGTAACCGGTATGGGCCGGTGACACAGGAGCTTTCACAATGACTGTTTTCTCAAGGTCCGTCTTGCCGGTGCTGCTGCTGGGCAGCTTGCTCACCGGTTGCGCCACCCACAGCGATGGCGACGCCCCCCTCAATCAACGTACGTGGCCGATCTGCAGCCTGATCGGCGGGCTGGTCGGTGGCGGTCTTGGCGCCATTGAAAGTGGCGGCTGGGCCGGTGGCGGCGCGGCGCTGGGGATTCTTACCGGCGGGCTGATCTGCTATGCCCAGGATGGCGATGAAGACGGCGATGGCGTGTTCGACCGCCGCGACCGTTGCCCTGACACACCGGCCAATACCCCGGTCGATCATCGCGGCTGTCCGCTGCCGCAATATCCAGTCACTGCAAAAGCCCCAGAGCCTGCGCCGCAATCGGAAGTCATCACCCTCAGCGATGCCGGCAATGTGTTGTTCGATTTCGACAAGTCGGACCTGACCCCGGCCGCCAAGGCGCAGCTCGATACGCTGATGGATAAGTTGCGCAATGCCGACGTGGTCAGCATCAAGGTCATCGGCCACACCGACAGCAAGGGTTCGGATGCCTATAACCAGGCGCTGTCCGAGCGGCGTGCCAGCAGTGTCGCGGCGTATCTGCTGAGCCAGGGCCTGGAGCCGGGCAAACTGACCAGTGAAGGGCGTGGCGAGAGCGAGCCGGTAGCCGACAACGCGACGGAAGAGGGTCGGGCGAAAAACCGTCGGGTGGAGTTGCATATCAATCGCTAGGACGTGTCTGTAGTCCGCAGGCTAGAGCTGCCGGGCGACGATCATCGTCGAACCGGCAGCGATCCGACGACTGACAAAAGTTTTTCTTTTATCCCTCTGGCTTATCCCCCGCCGAAGCCGTTACTGTGCGCCCAAAGAATAATTGCGACACGGGGGAGCGTATGAAGGTTTTCTGGGGGCTGGGGCGCTTGTTGACCCTGCTGTTCTGGTGCGTGGTGGTGGTCAATCTGCTGGTGCCGTTTGTTCATCCGCTGCATGTGCTGGTCAATCTGGCCGGCGCCCTGCTGCTGGCGCTGCATGTTCTGGAGTTGCTGTTCTGCCGCCTCAAGGGGCGTCCCAACCCGTGGCGCGACCGTCTGCGAGTCCTGCTGTTCGGCGTATTTCACCTGCAAACCATCCCGGCCCCGGCCGCTCCGGAGGCTTCTTCCCATGCGTAAACTTTGCCTGCTCGCTGCATTCATCAGTCCCCTGGCCTGCGCCCAGGTGGTCAGCGTCGAAACCAACTCGCTGATGCGTCTGCCCAACACCGCCAGCACCTTGCAGCTGGAACGGCTGGAAGTGGCGGACTACGGCACTTTGCTGATTCCCTCCAACGTGACCGAACTGACCGTTGGCGAATTGCGTCTGGGCCACGAAGCGCGCATCGCGATCGTCCCGAGCGAACAGGCGCTGGACATGAAAGTCAGCCGTGCGCAGTTGTCCGAAGGCAGCCTGATCACCGCTCGCGGCGCGCCGGGCACTTATGAAAAAGCCGCCCGTGCCGGGCGCAATCTGAATTTGCAGTTCAAGGCGTTGAATGCGCCAAAGCTGTTGGTTGATGCTCGTGGCGGTACGGGCGCACCGGGTTTTGTCGGCCTCGATGGCGGCAACGGTGAAGATCCGGGCTGCACCTGGGGCGAGGCCGGTCACGGTTTTGATGGCAGCAACGGCAGCGACGGTCAGCCGGGCGCACCGGGTGCGTTGGTGCGCCTTGAAGTGCCGCACGAGTTTCCGGCCGAGCTGATCAAGGTCAACGTCGCTGGCGGCGCCGGTGGCCCGGCGGGTGTCGGCGGCAAGGCGGGCCAGGGCGGCAAGTCCAAGGGCTGCCTGGTGTATCGCGCCGATGGCGGCAAGAGTGGCAAGGCCGGGGCTGATGGTCTGCCAGGGCCTGTGGGCGCGGCGGGTGCCGTGACCGTACAGCGCCTCTAAAAACACAGCACTTCTTAATTGTGGCGAGGGGATAAATCCCCTCGCCACAAATCGTGCTTGTCGTCAGCGGGTCAGAACATCGGTCGCGCCGCTGCAATCGCCACCAGCGCCAACCCGACAATCAGATTGATCCCCACCACCCGGCGAATCCGCCCCAGCACCGCCGCACCCGCGGGCCAGTCCTTGGCTTCAACGGCCTTGCGCAACTCCGGCAGCATCAAGCCCTGAATGCGGATAAACAGCGCCGTCATCACCACGTACAGCCCGATCATCACCTGCACATACTTCGGCGCGGTCTCGAAACCGATCTGCTGCAAGTGCAGCATGCCGACGCCGCTGATCGGCAACAGGATCACCGCAACCCAGACCCAGCGGAAAAAACCTTGAAACACTTCCACCCACAAGGTCAGGCGAGCGGGGCCGTCGAGAGCCTTCACCGCCGCCGGACGCAGGACCATCCAGGCGAAAAACATGCCGCCGACCCAGACCAGGGCGGACAGGACATGCAGCGGATAAACGAGGCTAAAAGGTGTCATTGGGGTACTCCGTTCTGCGCGGGATCGATTCGCGGGGTATGATAGCCGCCGAACCGAACCACTGAAAATTTATCCAGCGTTTTTTGCGCCCGACACTCAATGATCAGCACTGAACTCAAAACCACGATCCAGGGCGCCTACTCGCGTTTTCTTGAAGCCAAGAGCCTCAAACCGCGTTACGGCCAGCGCCTGATGATCGCTGAAATCGCCAAAGTCCTCGGTGACATCGACACCGACGACGAAGGCCGGCGCAGTGGCGACCCCGCGATTGTCGCGGTGGAAGCCGGCACCGGTACCGGCAAGACCGTGGCCTACAGCTTGGCGGCGATTCCGACGGCGAAGCTGGCCGGCAAGCGCCTGGTGATCGCCACCGCGACCGTGGCCCTGCAAGAGCAGATCGTCTACAAGGATTTGCCCGACCTGATGCGCAACAGCGGGCTGAATTTCAGCTTCGCCCTGGCCAAGGGCCGTGGCCGCTACATGTGCCTGTCCAAGCTCGACATGCTCTTGCAGGAAGGCCACGCGCAAACCGCCACTGCGCAGCTTTTCGAAGAAGAAGGCTTCAAGATCGAGGTCGACGAGGCCAGTCAGAAGCTGTTCACCAGCATGATCGAAAAGCTTGCCGGCAATAAATGGGACGGCGACCGCGACAGCTGGCCGAATGCGTTGGAAGACGCCGACTGGGCACGCCTGACCACCGATCACAGCCAGTGCACCAACCGGCATTGTCCGAACTTCGGCCAATGCGCCTTCTACAAGGCGCGCGAAGGCATGGGCAAGGTCGACGTGATCGTCACCAACCACGACATGGTGCTGGCTGACCTGGCCCTGGGCGGCGGCGCGGTGCTGCCGGATCCGCGCGACACCATTTACGTGTTCGACGAAGGCCATCACCTGCCGGACAAGGCCATCGGCCACTTCGCTCATTACACGCGCCTGCGTTCCACCGCCGACTGGCTGGAAACCACCGCCAAGAACCTCACCAAACTCCTGGCCCAGCATCCCTTGCCGGGCGATCTCGGCAAACTGATCGAGCAAGTGCCGGAGCTGGCGCGAGAGATCAAGACCCAGCAGCAGTTCATGTTCACGGCCTGTGAACAGGTCGCCGATTTCAAACCCGGGGAAGACGTTGAGGGCCGTGAGCGGCCACGTCATCGTTTCGTCGCCGGCGTGATTCCCGAGCACATGCGCGAAATGGGCATCGAGCTGAAGAAGGGTTTTGCCCGTCTCAACGATCTGTTCACGCGCCTGACCGACCTGCTCAAGGAAGGCATGGACGGCGAGGTCAACATCGGCATCGCCAGCAATCAGGCCGAAGAGTGGTATCCGTTGTTCGGCAGCCTGTTGTCCCGGGCTTCTGGCAACTGGGAACTGTGGACCGCATTCACCGCTGAGGACCCGGAAGACAGCCCGCCGATGGCCCGCTGGCTGACCCTGGCCGAAAGCGGTTCGCTGTTCGACATCGAGGTCAACGCCAGCCCGATTCTTGCCGCCGAGACCTTGCGTCGCAGCCTGTGGAACGTGGCCTACGGCTGCCTGGTGACGTCGGCGACGCTGACTGCGCTGGGCACCTTCGACCGTTTCCGCATGCGCGCCGGCCTGCCGAAAAAAGCCGTTACTGCCGTGGTGCCGAGCCCGTTCCATCACGCCGACGCCGGCGTGTTGCGGGTCCCGGATCTGAAGGCTGACCCGCGCGATGCCGCTGCTCACACGGCAGCGATCATTCGTGAGTTGCCCGATCTGGTCGAGGGTTCGCGCGGCACGCTGGTGCTGTTTTCTTCGCGCAAACAGATGCAGGACGTGTTCGACGGTCTCGACCGCGACTGGCGCAAGCAAGTGTTCATTCAAGGCAACCTGTCGAAACAGGAAACCCTGAACAAGCACAAGGCGCGGGTCGATGGCGGTGATTCCAGCGTGCTGTTCGGCCTCGCCAGTTTCGCCGAGGGGGTGGACTTGCCGGGGGCTTACTGCGAACACGTGGTGATCGCCAAGATCCCGTTCTCGGTACCGGACGATCCGGTCGAGGCTGCGCTGTCGGAGTGGATCGAGGCCCGCGGCGGCAATCCGTTCATGGAAATCTCGGTACCCGACGCTTCGCTGAAACTGGTCCAGGCCTGCGGCCGTCTGCTGCGTACCGAAGAAGACCGCGGCACCATCACCTTGCTCGATCGGCGGCTGGTCACCCAGCGCTACGGCAAGGCGATCCTCAATGCGTTGCCGCCATTCCGTCGTGAAATATCCTGAGACAACGGTGGGCAGTTTTGCCCGCCGCGCTGTCTATCTCTCTGCCATGCTTTTCCATTGGCCTTTTGGTCGTTAGGGAGAACTCCGTTCTTATGATTCGCCGCTCGTTGCCTGCCGTTTTTGCCTTGATCTTCGCCGCCCCGTTGCTGGCGGCGCCTGCCGGTCAACAGACCCTGTTCAACTTCGTCCGTCCCGCCGACGTGGTGAAAATCGTCACCGAAAACACTGATCTGCCACAAGCCAACGCCGAGCAAACCCCGGAAGGTGAAGTGCTGCGTCGGGTGACGTTCAACCCGGTAGCGCGTCCGACCCTGCGCCTGACCCCGCAGACTGGCGTCTGGGACTGGTCGCAGTCGGGCATGATGACCCTGCGCCTGCAAAGCGCAATGAACTGGGCCGTGACGGTCTACGTGCAAATCCAGAGCAACAATGGCCAGACGCTGACCAGTCGCGTCGACCTGCCTGCCGGTCCTGCGCAAACCCTGCTGGTGCCGCTGGTCGCGACCTCGCCACTGAGCCAGGGCATGAAGGCCGGGCCGCCGATGCCGATGACCGTTGACGGCCAGCGCATTCTGCTGGCCAGCAGCCGCGGTGAACTGGATCGCAGCCAGGTGGTGTCGGTCAGTCTGTGGATGGATCAGCCGAAAGCCGCCCAGAGCTTGCTGCTCGAACGTTTCGGTGTGCAGGACGGTGACGCGGTGACCCAGGCTGTCTACGGCAATCTGGTGGATGCTTACGGTCAATCGACCCGCAGCAAATGGCCGGAAAAAGTCAGCAGCGATGAACAACTGAAATCCGCCGCTGCCAAGGAACAGCAACAGCTGAAAACCTGGCTGGCCGAGCGCGAAAAGTCTTCGCTGGACAAATTCGGTGGCTGGAACAAAGGCCCGGCGTTCAAGGCCAGTGGCTTTTTCCGCACCGAAAAGCGCGATGGTCGCTGGTACCTGGTGACGCCTGAAGGGCATCCGTTCTATTCGCTGGGAGTCAACACCGTCAGCCCGCAGGTCAACCAGACCTACGTGGCCGGGCGTGAATGGATGTTCGAATCCCTGCCCAAACCCGACGAGCCGCTCGCCAGCCATTTCGGTGAAGGCGACAATCGTGGTGGCAATGGCGCCGATCAGGGGCGGGGCTACAACGCCGGGCGCTGGTACGATTTCTACGCGGCCAACCTGCAACGCCTGTACGGCGAACCTTGCGCAGCGCAGACCAAAGCCGAACCAGCAGCCGAGCCGACAGCGGCCGTACCCTGCAAAGCCACGGTCGACGAGCAGAAGTGGGCCACACATACCCTCGATCGCCTGCAAGCCTGGGGCTTCAACACCGTTGGCAACTGGAGTGCCGATTCGCTCAGCGACGCCGAGCGGGTGCCGTACACCTTGCCGCTGTCGATCGTCGGCGATTACACCAGCATCAGTACCGGGACCGACTGGTGGGGCGGCATGCCTGACCCGTTCGATCCGCGCTTCGCCATGGCCACCGAGCGCGCCGTGGCCATCGCTGCCCGCGATCATCGTGACGATCCGTGGCTGATCGGTTACTACGCCGACAACGAACTGGCCTGGGCTGGTCCCGGCGACGATCCGCAATCACGCTACGCCCTGGCCTATGGCACGTTGAAAATGACCACCGACGTGCCGGCCAAGCGCGCGTTCCTCAAGCAACTGCGCGACAAGTACCGCAACCAGGCGGGCCTGTCGAAAGCGTGGGGCATTGATCTGCCGGCGTGGGAGTTGATGGAGGACCCGGGTTTCGTGCCGCCGATGCCGAATCCGGAGCACCCGGAAATTGAAAACGATTTCAAATATTTCCAGAAGGTATTCGCCGATACCTACTTCAAGACCATCTCCGATTCGCTGAAATGGCACGCGCCGAATCAGTTGCTGTTGGGCGGCCGGTTTGCCACCAGCACCCCGGAAGCCGTGGCGTCCTGCGCGCAATATTGCGATGTGCTGAGTTTCAACATGTACACGCTGAAGCCGCAGGACGGATATGACTTCGCCGCCTTGCGCGCCCTCGACAAACCGGTGCTGATCACCGAATTCAATGTCGGCTCGACTGACCGTGGACCGTTCTGGGGCGGTGTGACGCCGCTGGCGAAGGAAGAGGATCGCGGCCCGGCGTACGCCACCTTCCTCAAACAGGCGTTGAGCGAACCGTCGATTGTCGGTGTGCACTGGTTCCAGTATCTGGACCAACCGGTGACCGGGCGTCTGCTCGATGGCGAGAACGGGCACTTCGGTCTGGTGGGGATTACCGATCTGCCGTATCAGGGCTTCGTCGAGGCAGTGCGCAAGAGCAACCTGCAGGTGATTGATCAGTTGGGCAAGGAGGCGGAGAAAGCCGCTGCGGTCGCTGGCCATGAAGCTGCAGGCGGGCGCAAGGGTGAAGCCGGAAAAGGCCCGGGGGCCGGGCATGCGGGTGGGCATTCAGGGAATGGTCACTAAGGTTTAGACCGCGTCATCGTTCTTCGCGAGCAAGCCCGCTCCCACGCTGATCTTCAGTGCAGCAGAGATCGAGTGTGGGAGCGGGCTTGCTCGCGAAGGCGCCAGTAGCCTCACCACAGCATTCAACCGTCCGGCCCGCAGCTGTTCCCAAATTCCTCAAGGGCTGGAACAATGCGGGCCACTTTGTAGAGCGTTTTCGCGGGGGAGTTGCGGGTGCAGATTCAGGGACATTACGAGCTTCAATTCGAAGCGGTGCGCGAGGCTTTCGCGGCACTGTTCGACGATCCCCAGGAACGCGGCGCAGCCTTGTGCATCAAGGTCGGCGGAGAAACTGTCCTCGACCTCTGGTCCGGCACCGCCGACAAGGACGGCACCGAGGCCTGGCACAGCGACACCATCGCCAACCTGTTCTCTTGCACCAAGACTTTCACAGCGGTCACCGCGCTGCAACTGGTGGCCGAAGGCAAGCTGCAACTGGATGTACCGGTTGCCCGCTACTGGCCGGAATTCGCCGCCGCTGGCAAAGAAACCATCACCCTGCGTCAATTGCTCTGCCATCAGGCCGGTCTGCCGGCCCTGCGCGAGTTACTGGCGCCAGCCGCCCTCTACGAATGGCAAACCATGGTCGACGCCCTCGCCGCCGAAGCACCGTGGTGGACGCCGGGCACTGGCCACGGCTATGCCGCCATCACCTATGGCTGGCTGGTCGGGGAATTGCTGCGTCGGGCTGACGGTCGTGGGCCTGGCGAGTCGATCGTGGCCCGTGTTGCCAAGCCGCTGGGGCTGGATTTCCATGTCGGCCTGGCTGACGAAGAGTTCTACCGCGTGGCGCATATCGCCCGTGGCAAGGGCAACGTCGGTGATGCCGCTGCCCAGCGCCTGTTGCAAGTGACCCTGCGCGAGCCCACCGCCATGACCACCCGCGCCTTCACCAATCCGCCGTCGGTGCTCACCAGCACCAACAAACCGGAATGGCGGCGTATGCAGCAGCCGGCCGCCAACGGCCATGGTAATGCGCGCAGTCTGGCCGGTTTCTACGCAGGCCTGCTCGACGGCAGCCTGCTGGAAAGCGAAATGCTTGAGGAGCTGACCCGCGAACACAGTTTCGGCGAGGACAAGACCCTGCTGACCCGCACCCGTTTCGGCCTGGGCTGCATGCTCGATCAGCCGGACATGGCGAATGCCACCTACGGCCTCGGCCCGCGCGCGTTCGGTCATCCGGGGGCGGGCGGTTCGGTGGGTTTTGCTGATCCGGAGCACGATGTCGCGTTCGGTTTTGTGACAAATACCCTTGGGCCGTACGTCTTGATGGATCCGCGCGCGCAGCAGCTGGCGCGGGTACTTGCCACTTGTCTGTAAAGCGTTACATGAGGTTCCAGGTTTGGAACCAGTTCCGGTTTTTCGATTCAAAGCGTCTGTTTATCCGGGCAAAAGAGCTCTGATCTTTCATTACTTCACTTTGTGGATTTTCAATGTCGTCCAAAAAAACTCTCGCCCTGGCCCTGTGTGTTGCGATTACCGGTTGTGCACAGACTCCTAAAAACGATGCGGACGGTGGCAGTTGGTGGCCGTTCGGGTCCTCTGACAAAGTGGCGGCCAAAGAGCCGGCACCGGCTCCTGCCCCGCTCAAACCTGCCGCCACCGCACCTGTGGCCAAGACTGAAAGCAGCAGCCACTGGTACTGGCCGTTCGGCAGTTCCGATGATGCGGCCGCCAAGACCGATGTGAAACCTGAAGTCAAACCAGAAGCCAAACCGGTTGCAGTGGCCAAGGCCGACGCTGACACCGGCACCAAGTGGTGGTGGCCGTTCGGCGGCAAGGATCAGTCCACCGCCAAAGTGGTGCCGATGCCTGACCCGAAAGTCACCCAGGCCTGGCTGGATGACTACGAACCGCGCCTGCGTGCGGCGATCAAGGACAGCAACCTGCAACTCGAACGCCGTGACAACGTGCTGGTGGTGATTGCGCCGGTGGAAGGCTCGTTCAACCCGAAGCGCCCAGCGATGCTGCTGCCGGTGACTCTCAGCCCGTTCACCAATGTTGCGAAAATCCTCGAAGCTGACCCGAAAACCGCGGTACTGGTGCTCGGTCACAGCGACAACACCGGCGCTGCGCCAGCCAACGTCAAACTCAGCCAGGAGCGCGCCCAGTCCGTGGCGGCGATCTTCCGCCTGAGCGGCTTGCAGCGTGATCGCCTGATGCTGCGTGGCATGGGCGGCGATGCCCCGCGTGCTGCCAACGACAGCGCTGAAGGCCGTGCCCTGAACCGTCGCGTCGAACTGCTGGTGACTCCGCAGAACACCATGGTTGCCCTGCTGAGCAAATACAACATGCCGGCGCCGGCTCCGACCACGATGATCGCCGCACAGGACGTCAAGCCTGTGGCCAAACCGGTCACCCCGGCGCCAGCGACTTCGAAGGCCGCCGTACCTGCAAGCAAAAAGGCTCCAGCGAAAAAAGCCGCCGCCAAGGCACCCGCGAAGAAAGCGGCGACCAAGGCTGCGGCGAAAACGCCGGCCAAGAAAACCGCTCCAGCCAAAGCGGCGGCCACTGACAAGAAAGTCGCTGCCACCGATACTTCCAAGCAGTGATCCGCTAACGAAAAGGAATGCGCCATGACCCAGGCTCTGGCAGATATGCGTCGTGATTACACCCGGGATGGTCTGACCGAGGCGCAAGCCCCGGCCGAACCCTTTGCGCTGTTCCACCAGTGGTTTGCCGACGCGGTGAAAACCGAACAGGCGCCAGTGGAGGCCAACGCCATGACCCTGGCCACGGTCGATGCGGACGGTCGACCGCATTGCCGCATTCTGCTGCTCAAGGGGCTGGACGAGCAGGGCTTCACCTTCTTCACCAACTACGACAGTGCCAAGGGCCAGCATCTGGCGGCCAATCCGTTTGCCGCCATGACCTTCTTCTGGCCAACCCTGGAGCGCCAGGTGCGCATCGAAGGGCGTGTGGTGAAAGTCACGCCTGCAGAGTCCGACGCGTATTATCAGGTGCGTCCGCTGGGCAGCCGGCTCGGGGCCTGGGCCTCACCGCAGAGCCGGGTGATCAACGGGCGTGGCGAGCTGGAAGATTTGCTCAAAGCCACCGAGCAGCGCTTCAGCGACACCCAGCCCGACTGCCCGGAACACTGGGGTGGCTATCGTCTGCTGCCGGAGCGCATCGAATTCTGGCAAGGCCGTCCAAGCCGTCTGCACGATCGCCTCAACTACCGTGTGCAGGGCGCCAACTGGATTCTTGAACGTCTGGCGCCTTAAGCAGTCTACCGAGCGTGATAGCCTGCCGCAGTGGCCTCAAGCCACTTCGGCAAGTCCCGACGCTTGATCTTCTGTGCCTGGGCATGGGCTAATTGTTCGAGCATGAAGGCGCGTTTGCCTTCATCGTTGCCCGCCAGGGACAACGCCAGGTCACGATCCATCCAGCGTTTGATCCGCACGTACAGCCACCCGTGGAAGTACAGACCGGCGACGGTGGTGACGAAAATGATCAAGTAATCCATGAAAATCCTTGGGTCGGCAGGGCAGGTTGGGCGATTTGGCGCTACTGTTGGGTGGTTCTGCAGGTGCCTGTACCGGGCCTGAATAAAATCAAGTTTATCCGGGCTGTGTCGTGACAGGCGTCAAGCAGCGGGGTTTAATGAATAAATGTACTTTTGGAGTTGATGCTATGCGTAAGTCTGTTCTGCTGGTTGCTTCCTTTTCCACGATGGCGATGTTGCTGACCGGCTGCCAGTCGAGCCTGACCGGTGACTCCTATTCCCGTGACGAAGCGCGTCGCGTGCAGACGATTCGCATGGGCACCATCGAATCCCTGCGTCCGGTGAAAATCGAAGGCACCAAGACCCCGATTGGCGGTCTCGCGGGTGCAGCAGTCGGTGGCGTTGGTGGCAGCGCCATCGGTGGCGGCAAGGGCAGCATCGTGGCAGCGGTCATCGGCGCTGTGGCCGGTGGTTTGATCGGTTCGGCCACCGAAGAAGGCCTGACCCGCACCCAGGGCGTGGAAATCACCGTGCGCGAAGACGACGGCAGCATGCGCGCCTACGTGCAACAGGTTCAGGAGAACGAAGTGTTCCGTGTCGGTGAGCGCGTGCGCATCTCCACCGTCGGTGGCACCAGCCGCGTTTCGCACTAAGCGGCAACGAGCGGTAAAAGAAAACCCCGATCAGGTGACTGGTCGGGGTTTTTGGTTTGTTTCAGTTCGGCTGCTCAGTGCTGGGCACAGGTGCCCATAAAATACTCCAGACCCTTCGGGAAGCTGACGTTTAGAAGAGCCTCCAATGAACTCACTTGATCCTGGCTCAATAACAACTCCCCAGGTTCCAGTTCGCTCAGCGGTTTGGATTCAATGAGCTGTGCAACCTTTTCATTCATTTCGCTACCGTTGATATCCATTTCAAACTGTAGCGAGTTGTCTTGGATTTCGTCAGGGTAAAACCCGGTGATTGAAAGGTAACGCATGCATTAGTCCCTTAATTTCTAGAGGTTCTTCTATCCGGCTCGGCAGGC
Organism: Pseudomonas sp. AD21; assembly: GCF_002878485.1. Lineage (NCBI taxonomy): Bacteria > Pseudomonadati > Pseudomonadota > Gammaproteobacteria > Pseudomonadales > Pseudomonadaceae > Pseudomonas > Pseudomonas sp. AD21. The sequence goes on along the minus strand of NZ_NQYG01000082.1, from coordinate 3,899 downwards.
CCGGTTTGTTCACCAGTAATATGATTGAACTCACCCAAATGAGTGGTTCCTAGTTTGTCGTATTTTTCTACAGCATTGCTTTTGTAATCCCATTCATAGATCCGACCTTTGCGGTCTACCCAACGTGCTCGCCGCTTTCCACCACCTTGAACCGATGACTTGGACTTCACTCTGACTGCATCAGGAAACGCAGGTAGCGTCTTTGGGTGGTCGTAGTAGGCATGGTCGCGAGCTCGGCTGAGAACAATGTAAACCGGCTTAACCCCCGAATCCGCCGGAAACACCAGAATGAAATCCCGATACTCCGGCGGATAAACCGGACTCACCAGTATCCCGTCCGCCGCTTTCGTCGGTGGATACACCCAGATGTGCGGTGCCTGCGGTGCAGCTTCCAGCGCCGGAATGCCAAGAATGTCCGAGTCATCCACCGCAGGCGTCCAGATCAGTTCGATGCCTTCACCCAGGTCGGCGACGAATAGGTCGCCGCGTGCCGTGAACTGCACGACATCGACCATTTCCCAATCGCGGTTCCTGCCGGTGTAGAAGCCGTAGCCCCGCAGGCTGCCATCGGCCTGTTGTTCGATGTGCAGGCGAACGCGGGTGCGGGCCTGTTTGAGGCTGCGCAGTTGCTCGTCGTTATAGAGCGCGCTGTCGCCGAGGCTGGAAGGCATGAGCAGCGCCACCAGTCCTGCCAGGGTGGCGGCCGCGGTTCCGGCGGTGATCGCGGGTAGCGCCTCGAACGCGGCGCCGGCCAAGGCGAAACTGCCCAGCCCGGCGGGAATTGCCGTGGCGCTGAGTTTCTTCAGCGCAATGCCACCGTTGCCATCGCTTTCACGTGCGCCAAGCAGGATCAGCTCGCCGTAATCCTTGAGGCTGTCCGTCGGCACCATCCCCGAAGGGTTCGAATAATCGATGATCGCGTCCGGCAATTTGCAGGATTTGGCGAACACGCACCCGGCACGCACGGGATCTGGCTTTTTGGTCGCAACCTCTCGACTGCGCTCGAAGGCATCCTGCCGCGCCAGCATGGCGTCGTAAGCGTTTTGTCGGGCTTCGCGCTCGGCCAGTTCAGTGGCCGTCATGTAGCGGTAGGTGACGTGATGCCCGTCGCCCGCCGGTGGGTTGGGGACCCGGGGAATGTCCTTGTTGCGAGCCACTGAGCGTCCTTTCGTTCATCCGTCGACAACCCTTCGAAAGGGCTGTGCGACGTTAACGAAGCAGGCAGATGGTAGCTGTAGGACGCGTCTCTATTGAGGTGGGGATTGTTCGCTTAATGTCAGACAAGCCAGACCTGTAGTGAGGGGATTTATCCCCGACGGACTGCGCAGCAGTCCCCATGATTCAGGGCTGCTGCGCAGCCATCGGGGATGAATCCTCTCGCCACAGGTGTTTTAGATTTCGCGTCAAGCTTTGCGACTCGCCGCCGCCGTCACCGCATAACCGATCAACGCCGCCAGAATCGAGCCTGTGAGGATGCCCATCCGGTCCATCCCGGCGTAGTCGCTTACCCCCGGCTCAAAGGCCAGCGAGCCGACAAACAGGCTCATGGTGAAGCCGATGCCACAGAGGATCGCCACGCCCAGCACCTGACCCCAATTGGCGCCCTGGGGCAGGGTGGCGATGCCGATTTTCACCGCCAGCCAGGTCAGGCCGAACACGCCGACGGTCTTGCCCAACAGCAGGCCGATGGCGATGCCCATCGGTACGTGATGGGTGAAGCTTTCGACCGTCACGCCGCTCAGCGACAGGCCGGCGTTGGCGAAGGCGAACAGCGGCAGAATGCCGTACGCGACCCATGGATGCAGCGCATGTTCGAGGGTCAGCAGCGGCGACGGTTCGGCATTTTTCGTGCGCAGCGGGATGCAGAACGCCAGCGTCACACCGGCCAGTGTCGCGTGGACACCGCTCTTGAGCACGCACACCCACAGGATCAAACCGATGATCATGTACGGCCCGAGCTTGACCACGCCGAGCCGGTTCATCGCCACCAGGGCCGCGATGCACGCCGCCGCCAGCCCCAGCGACAGGGTCGAGAGCTCGCCGGAATAGAAGATCGCGATGATCACGATGGCGCCGAGGTCGTCGATGATCGCCAGGGTCATCAGGAACAGTTTCAGCGACACCGGCACACGCTTGCCCAGCAGGGCCAGTACACCGAGGGCGAAGGCAATATCGGTGGCGGTCGGAATCGCCCAGCCGTTCAGGGCCGCCGGGCTGTCACGGTTGAGCAGCCAGTAAATCAGCGCCGGCACCAGCATGCCACCGACCGCCGCCGCACCCGGCAGAACGATCTGCGACGGTTTCGACAGCTGCCCGTCGAGCACTTCGCGCTTCACCTCCAGGCCGATCAGCAGGAAGAACAGCGCCATCAGTCCGTCGTTTATCCACAACAGCAGCGGCTTGGCGATTTTCAACGCGCCGATCTGCGCCACCACCGGCGTGTCGAGCAGGCCGGTGTACAGCCACGACAGCGGTGAGTTGTTGATGATCAGAGCGAGGATGGCGGCGGCGATCAACAGCAGGCCGCTGGCCGCTTCCAACTGAAAGAAACGGGTGAAGGTTGTACGCAGCGGCAAGGTCGCTCTCCATCTACATTGCAAAAGGTCGGACACGCACTTGCACAGAGCCTAGCAGTTGGCGGATATATTGGGCCTCAGCTGTATCTGTGAGCTTTGCAGGTTTTTTCCTATGCTTGAGAGCTGAGCCTGTGACGAGGCGATTCCTGCCCGATTCAACGAGAGCATGACCATGAGCGACAACCGACAGTGGGCCCGCGAAGCCATCCGCATCATTGAAGCGGACTTCCAGCGCAGCGCCGACACCCATCTGATCCCCTTGCCGCTGCCGGGTTTTTCGGGCATCGAGTTGTACTTCAAGGACGAGTCCAGTCATCCCACCGGCAGCCTCAAGCATCGCCTGGCGCGCTCGCTGTTCCTGTACGCGTTGTGTAACGGCTGGCTCAAGCCCGGCGCGCCGGTGATCGAGGCGTCCAGCGGTTCGACGGCGATTTCCGAGGCGTATTTCGCGCGGATGCTTGGCCTGCCGTTCATCGCGGTGATGCCGGCGACCACCTCCAAAGAGAAAATCGCGCAGATTGCCTTTTACGGTGGTCAGAGCCATCTGGTGAAAGACCCGACGCAGATTTACGCCGAGTCCGAGCGTCTGGCCCGCGAGCATGGCGGCCACTTCATCGATCAGTTCACCTACGCCGAGCGGGCCACCGACTGGCGAGCGAACAACAACATCGCCGAGTCGATCTTCCAGCAGATGCGTTTCGAGAAGCACCCGGAGCCGAGCTGGCTGATTTCCAGCCCGGGCACCGGCGGCACCACCGCGACGCTCGGCCGCTACGTGCGCTATCGCCAGCATTGCACGCGCGTACTGTGTGCCGACGCCGAGCGTTCGGTGTTCTTCGACTACTACCAGACCGGTGACGCCAGTCTGCGTCTGGACTGCGGTTCGCGGATCGAAGGCATTGGCCGGCCACGGGTGGAAGCGTCGTTCCTGCCCAAGGTGATCGATGCGATGGTCAAGGTGCCGGACGCCTTGTCGCTGGCGGCCATGCATTACCTGGCGCAGCGCCTGGGGCGGCATGTCGGCGGGTCGAGCGGCACTAACCTGATCGGCGCGCTGATGGCGGCGCAGCAGATGAAAGCGGCGGGGGAGTCGGGGTCGATCGTGGCGATTCTGTGCGATGGCGGCGAACGGTATGCCGACACCTATTACGATCAGGCCTGGCTGAAGGCGCAGGGGTATGAGCTGGAGGGGTTGATTGCGGCGGTGGCGGCGAGTGCCGAGCGCGGTGAAGCGCTGCCGGCTTCAGTGTTGCGCGCCAATATCTAAAGCCAAACTCGGAAACCAATGTGGGAGCGGGCTTGCTCGCGAATGCGGTGTGTCAG
>NZ_NQYG01000081.1:0-21827 GCF_002878485.1 Pseudomonas sp. AD21 | reverse complement strand
CGTCCACCATGTCTCCGAACATGTGTCCACCATGTCTCCGGTACATACACTCCCAGAGGGAGAGGGGACTGATTGGGGGATGCTGATGAGCTACACCGACCTGAACGGGTTTTGTTGAATCCATAATCGACTCGATCGTTCAGGTCGACGTACGACGCAAGACACCTCGGTCGGCCCCCTCTCCCTCGGGGAGTGTATGGGGTGAGGGTAAGCTTTAAAAACGGCACAAACAAAAACGCCCGACCTTCACAGGCCGGGCGTTTTGTTTTGCCCTGATAAATCAGGACTGACTGGTTGGCGTCGACGGGGTCGATGCAACAGTCGGGGTAGCCACCGGAGTCGGCGCAGCGGCCGAATTCGACGCGCTGACCGCAGCTGCCGGGGTAGCTGGCTTGGCTGCAGCCGCTACTGCCGGTTTCGGCGCAGCGGCTTTCGGTGCGGCCGGTTTTTTCACTGCCGGTTTTTTCGCCGCAGCCGGTTTGGCCGCAGGCTTGGCAGCCGGTTTGGCGGCAGCGGTTTTCGCTGCTGGCTTGGCGGCTGGTTTTGCTGCCGGTTTCGCAGCAGCTTTGGCGGCTACCGGTTTGGCTGCAGCTTTTGCTGCTGGCTTGGCGGCGGCGGTTTTAGCGGCAGGGTTTGCCGCTGCGGTTTTGGCAGCAGGCTTGGCCGCTGCTTTCGCAGCAGGTTTGGCAGGCGCTTTAGCCAGTGGCTTGGCAGCCGTTTTAGCCGCAGGCTTGGCTGCAGCCGTCTTGGCTGCCGGTTTGGCCGCAGCGGTTTTCGCCGCTACAGGCTGGGTTTTCAGACCGGTGAGTTTCTCGATCTGCTTGGTCAGGGTTTCAACCTTGCTGTGCAGCGCTTTGACTTCATTGCGGCTTGGCACACCCAGGCGCGAAATCGCGCTGTTCAGGCGCTTGTCGAAAGCCCCTTCCAGCTCGTCCCACTTGCCCAGTGCGCGATCTTTCACGCCGCTGATGCGCGACTTGGCCGAAGAAGCGGAATCCTTGGCGGCATCGACTTTCTTGCCGACTGCAGACTTGGTGAGCTTCTCGGCTTTCTCGCCGTCTTTGACCAGTGTCTCGAAGAGCTTGCTGCCGTCAGTGTCGATCTTCGAGTACACGCCTAAACCAGCCAGCCAGATTTTGCGGGAGTAGTCTTCGACTTTCCCAATCCACGAGCTGCCTTCTTTATCGGTGTTCTTTTTACCAGCCATCCCGTTCTCCTTAAGATTTACGCGCGACGCGTTCGAGCAATGCCGTCAGCTCATCGAGCTTAGCAGAGAGTGTCTCAACGTCATGTTTAGACGGAATGCCGATACGATTCAAGGCGCTTGCTACACGGGAGTCAAACGCCTTCTCGACCTTGTCGAGCTGAACTTCGACGCGACCTTTGAACGAGCTGACTTCGCTCTTGGCTTCATCGATCTCGGCATTGGCCGCTTCGAGTTTTTCGGTGACGGCTTTTTTGCCTTTCTTTTCAACAGTTTGACCAGCCTTGATCAACTCCTGAAAGTACTCGCTGCCCTCTTGGCCGACCTTGGCGTAGGCACCCAGGCCTGCCAGCCAGATCTTGCGGGCATAGGATTTGACGTCGCTCAGAGCAGAAGTCGACGCATCGATTTTTTTCTTCAGAATTACTTTGGCCATGGTGCACCTCACGCGCAGAAGGTTTGAGGAACTGCCCGCAGATGTGTCGGGCTCAGGCACAAAGTAGGGAGAAAAATTAGAAACGGCACCCTAACAACTGACATGAACCTCAGGCCGTACACAAAACAAATGTAGGAGTGAGCCTGCTCGCGAAAGCGGTGTATCAGTCAATATTCGAGTCGACTGACGCACCGCTTTCGCGAGCAGGCTCGCTCCCACAGGGGATCTCGGGTTACCGAAAAATCGCGATCAGACCAGAGCTTTGTCGAGCGCCTTCTCGATCTCGGCTTTGATCATGCCGCTCATGGCCGACATCATGATGCCCAGTTCCACGTCGACCTTGATCGAATCGTCCGCCACATGCACTGCGCCTTTCACGCCCGAGCGCTTGAGGTTCAGGGTGTCGCCGGCCCATTGCGGCTCCAGGCCATATTGCTCGGAAAGTTTCTGCGCCAGCTTGTCGGCCTTCTCGCGGGCGGCTTCCTTACCCAGGTTGTGCGCACGCTCAACACTGATTTTGGCCATTGAATGACTCCTGCTTTTTGAATGGGGCTATGAATACGTGTCGGTAAATCTTGACCACTACTGCGGCAAATCGTCCCGAAGGTTGCCCATCTTACCTTTAGCCATTCCAAGACAAAGCATGGCTTGGGGATTAGAATGTCGCGCATTCTCTTTTGGTGACAGCGATATGACTGATCAGCGCAAAGGCAGCGATGCCGAACCCACCACACACTTCGGCTTCAAAAACGTTCCGGAAAGCCAGAAAGCGGAAAAAGTCGCTGAGGTTTTCCACTCGGTAGCCGCGAAGTACGACCTGATGAACGACCTTCTGTCGGGCGGCATGCACCGTCTGTGGAAGCGTTTTGCGATCGAACTGTCGGGCGTTCGCAGCGGTAACCGCGTGCTGGACATCGCCGGCGGTACCGGTGACCTGACCAAAAAATTCTCGCACCTGGTCGGCCCTACCGGTCAGGTCGTACTGGCCGACATCAACGAATCGATGCTCAAGGTCGGTCGTGACCGCCTGCTGGATCTGGGTGTATCGGGCAACGTCGAATTCGTTCAGGCGGACGCCGAAAAGCTGCCGTTCCCGGACAACCACTTCGACTGCGTGACCATCGCCTTCGGCCTGCGCAACGTGACGCATAAAGAAGACGCCCTGCGCTCGATGCTGCGCGTGCTCAAGCCTGGTGGTCGCCTGCTGGTGCTGGAGTTCTCCAAGCCGACCAACGCGCTGATGTCCAAGGCTTACGACGCTTACTCGTTCGCTTTCATGCCGCTGATGGGCAAACTGATCACCAACGACTCGGAAAGCTATCGCTACCTGGCCGAATCGATCCGCATGCACCCGAATCAGGAAACCCTGAAGTCGATGATGGTCGACGCCGGTTTCGACCGCGTGACCTACCACAACATGACCGCAGGCATTGTCGCCCTGCACCGTGGTATCAAGCCCTGATGTTGCTCACCGGGCTGCTCGCCAGCGTCGAACTCGGTCTGAACCGGGTGCTGCGTCTCGACAGCACGGCGCTGCCGCGACTGGCGCATCTGACCGGCAAGGTGATTGCCGTCGATTGCCGCAGCCCGGCGCTGCAACTGTTCATCCTGCCGAGCGATGAAGGTCTGATGCTGGCCTCACACTGGGAAACCGGTGTCGACTGCACCCTGCGTGCACCCGCGTCGAGCCTGGTGAAACTGGCCGTGAGCAAAGACAAGACCGCGGTGCTGCACGGCCCGGAAGTCGAACTTGATGGCGACAGCGGTGTGCTGCTGGAGCTGGCCGGTGTGCTGCAGGACCTGGAGCTGGACTGGGAGTACGAACTCTCGCGCTGGCTGGGTCCGGTCGCCACGCAACTGGTCGGCGGTCATCTGCGCAGCCGCGCACGCTGGTATCAACAAGGATTTGCCAGCCTCAACCAGAACCTCGCCGAATACCTCGCCGAAGAATCGCGCACCCTCGTCGGGCAGCGCGAAGCCGAAGCGCGGTTCAGCGAACTGGACCGGATCAAACTTGATCTGGAACGTCTCGAGGCGCGTTTCGAGCGTCTTTCCCGATCCCTCGACCCAAGCGATAACGCATGAAGCTGCTTGCCGTCCGCCGTCTGTTGCGCATCCAGCGCGTCGTGATCCGCTACCGCCTCGATGACCTGCTGTTCGATCTGCCGCTGCCCTGGTTTCTCCTGGCGCTGCGCTATGTGCTGCCGTGGCGCTGGTTCCCGCGCAAGCCGCTGGACCTGAGCCGTGGTGCGCGTCTGCGTCTGGCGTTGCAGGACCTGGGGCCGATCTTCATCAAGTTCGGGCAGATTCTCTCGACCCGCCGCGACCTGCTGCCGGAAGATATCGCCGATGAGCTGATGCTGCTGCAGGACCGCGTGCCGCCGTTCGATTCGCAGCTGTCGATCAAGCTGATCGAAGAACAGCTGGGCAAGAAGATCAGCGAAGTGTTCAGCCGCTTTGACGTCGAACCGCTGGCCTCGGCCTCGGTGGCGCAGGTGCATGCCGCGCAGCTGAAAACCGGCGAAGAAGTGGTGGTCAAGGTGATCCGCCCGGGTTTGAAGCCGATCATCGCGCAGGATCTCGCGTGGCTGTTCATCCTCGCCCGCGCCGCCGAAAAAGTCTCCGCCGACGCACGCCTGCTGCACCCGGTGGACGTGGTGCAGGACTACGAAAAAACCATCTACGACGAACTCGACCTGTTGCGCGAGGCGGCCAACGCCAGCCAGCTCAAGCGCAACTTCGAAGGCTCGCCGCTGCTCTACGTGCCGCAAGTCTATTGGGACTGGTGCCGACCGAAAGTGCTGGTGATGGAGCGCATCTACGGGATTCAGGTGACGGATCTGGCGACCCTCGCCGACCAGCGCACCGACATGAAGATGCTCGCCGAGCGCGGCGTGGAGATTTTCTTCACCCAGGTGTTCCGCGACAGCTTTTTCCACGCAGACATGCACCCGGGCAACATCTTCGTCAGCACCGTCAACCCGTGGAGCCCGCAGTACATCGCGATCGACTGCGGCATCGTCGGCAGCCTGACCCCGGAAGACCAGGACTATCTGGCGCGCAACCTGTTCGCCTTCTTCAAGCGCGACTATCGTCGCGTGGCGCAATTGCACATCGATTCGGGCTGGGTACCGGCGGAAACCAAACTCAACGAATTCGAAGCGGCGATCCGTACTGTGTGCGAGCCGATCTTCGAAAAACCGTTAAAAGATATTTCTTTTGGCCAGGTGCTGATGCGCCTGTTCCAGACTGCGCGGCGCTTCAACATGGAAGTGCAGCCGCAGCTGGTGCTGCTGCAAAAGACCCTGCTGAACATCGAAGGCCTCGGCCGTCAGCTGTACCCGGATCTGGATCTGTGGAACACCGCGCAGCCGTTCCTCGAACGCTGGATGCGCGAGCGCGTCAGCCCGAAAGCCTTGATCGGCAACGTGCAGAGCCAGTTCGAACAGCTGCCGCACCTGGCCAACATGGCCCGCGATCTGCTCGAACGCATGTCCCAGCCGCACGCCAACGACCCACCGCCACCGTGGCACAAACGCAAGGACGACTGGTTCCTGCGTCTGCTCGGCAGTGCGCATCTGGCGGGCGGCACCATCCTCGCTGCCGGTGGCCCGCTGAACGAACTGGGGCATTGGCCGGCCGGCATCATGGTGGCAGTCGGCTTGTATCTGGTCGTTCGCCGATAGCCAGTTTGCTGATCGGCTGGCACACTGTTTCAACGCCTGAACCCGACTATTGAAGTACGGGTTCGCTGTCGGAGTCGAAGATGAAAAACTGGCTGGACGAGATCAAGTGGGACGCTGATGGCCTGGTGCCGGCGATTGCCCAGGATCACAAGACCGGACGCGTGCTGATGATGGCCTGGATGAACCGCGAAGCCCTTGAGCTGACCGCGGCAGAAAACCGTGCCATCTACTGGTCACGTTCTCGTGGCAAGCTGTGGCGCAAGGGCGAAGAGTCCGGCCATGTGCAGACCCTGCATGAAATGCGTCTGGACTGTGATGCCGACGTGATCATCCTGATGGTTGAACAGATCGGCGACATCGCTTGCCATACCGGCCGTCAAAGCTGCTTTTACCGTGTCTTCGAAAACGGCGACTGGAAGACAGTCGACCCGGTTCTGAAAGACCCGCACGCAATCTACTCCGCAGGACACAAACATGAGTGACACCCTGACTCGTCTGGCCCAGGTGCTCGAAGAGCGCAAAGGCGCAGCGGCCGACAGCTCATATGTAGCTAGTCTGTATCACAAGGGCCTGAACAAGATTCTGGAGAAAGTCGGCGAAGAGTCGGTCGAAACCATTATTGCCGCCAAGGACGCCGCCATCAGCGGTGACTGCAGCGATGTGATCTACGAAACCGCCGACCTGTGGTTCCACAGCATGGTCATGCTCGCCCAACTGGGGCAGCATCCGCAGGCCGTGCTGGATGAACTGGATCGTCGCTTCGGCCTGTCCGGACACGTCGAGAAAGCCTCGCGTCCGTCCGCCTGAACAATTTTTAGAGAGGAACAGCAACATGGGCATTTTTGACTGGAAACACTGGATCGTCATTCTGGTAGTCGTGGTGCTGGTGTTCGGCACCAAAAAGCTGAAAAACCTCGGCACCGACGTCGGTGAGTCGATCAAGGGCTTTCGCAAAGCCATGAACGACGACGAGAAAGCGGCCGCCGATCCGACCGTAACGCCTGCGCAACCGGTACCACCGGTACAGCCGCAAGCCACCGCTCAGGCCAACCCGCCGCACACCATCGACGTGCAGGCGCAGAAAGTCGAAGAGCCGATCCGCAAAGACGTGTGAGCACTGACTAATGTTTGGTATCAGCTTCTCTGAACTGCTGCTCGTCGGCCTCGTTGCCCTGCTGGTGCTGGGCCCCGAGCGTCTGCCGGGCGCTGCGCGCACCGCCGGCCTGTGGGTCGGGCGGCTGAAGCGCAGCTTCAACGCGATCAAACAGGAAGTTGAGCGTGAAATCGGTGCCGACGAGATCCGTCGGCAACTGCACAACGAGCACATTCTGTCGCTGGAGCAGGAGGCGCGGAAGATTTTCACGCCGGTTCAGCAGGAGCCGACGCCGGTCGAGCACGTGGGCGAGCAGACGATTCATGCGCCGACCACGCCCGCGGCTCCGGTTTCCGTTGTAGTGCCGACAGAGGCGGCGCCTGCGGTTACAGAAAACTCCGTTGAACCCGTAGCTCCCCCCGCCGCGCCGACAACACCGGCCCCTCACGACCCTACATTGCCGCCGCGAGCCCCATGAGCGATCTCCCCGAAAACGACCAGCACATGCCGCTGGTATCGCACCTCACCGAGTTGCGCACCCGCCTGCTGCGTTGCGTCGCGGCGGTGTTCATCATCTTCGCCGGGTTGTTCGCGTTCACCCAGCAGATCTACACCTTCGTCTCGACGCCGTTGCGCCACTATCTGCCGGCCGGCGCGACGATGATCGCTACCGACGTGTCGTCGCCGTTCCTGACGCCGCTGAAGCTGACAATGATGGTCTCGCTGTTCCTCGCGATCCCGGTGATCCTGCATCAGATCTGGGGCTTCATCGCACCGGGCCTGTACAAACATGAGAAGCGCATCGCGGTGCCGCTGCTGGTGTCCAGCATCCTGCTGTTCTACACCGGCATGGCGTTCGCCTATTACTTCGTGTTCCCGCTGATCTTCAAGTTCTTCGCCGCCGCCACCCCGGCCGGCGTGGAAATGATGACCGACATCACCAGTTACCTCGACTTCGTGATGACCCTGTTCTTCGCCTTTGGCGTCGCGTTCGAGATCCCGGTGGCCGTGGTGCTGCTGGTGTGGATCGGCGTGGTCGACGTCAAATACCTGAAGAAGATCCGCCCGTACGTGATCATCGGCTGCTTCGTGGTCGGCATGATCCTCACCCCGCCGGACATCTTCTCGCAGACCCTGCTGGCCGTGCCGATGTGGATGCTGTTTGAAATCGGCATTCTGTTCGGTGGCCTGATCAGCAAGCGCGAACGTCCGGACGAGAACCCGGCCGACGATCACAACGACCAGCCGCCAGCGACCCAGGCATGAACCTGCTGTTGCTCGAAGAGGCCGACTTCATCGCGGCCGACCGTGTCGTGCTGCGTGATCGACGCCTGACCCACATGCAGGAAGTGCATCGCTCCGAAGTCGGTGACAGCCTGCGGGTCGGGCGCATCAACGGCTTGATGGGTTCGGCCGAGCTACTGCGCCTTGAGGCTGGCGAAGCCGAATTGCGCGTCAGCCTCGATCAGCCACCGCCGGCCAAGCTGCCGCTGACCCTGGTGTTGGCACTGCCGCGCCCGAAGATGCTGCGACGGGTGTTCCAGACCGTGGCGACCATGGGCGTGTCGAAAGTGATTCTGGTCAACAGCTACCGGGTCGAGAAGAGTTTCTGGCAGACGCCGTTCCTGGAGCCGGAAGCGATTCGCGAGAATCTGATCCTCGGCCTCGAACAGGCCCGCGATACCGTGCTGCCGGAAATCATCATCGAGAAGCGCTTCAAGCCGTTCGTCGAAGATCGCCTGCCGGCGATTAGCGAAGGCACTCTCGGCCTCGTCGGCCATCCCGGCAATTACCCGCCGTGCCCACGGGCATTAAGCGAACCGGTAACGCTGGCGATCGGCCCCGAAGGTGGCTGGATCCCCTACGAAATCGATCTGCTGGGCAAGTCCGGCCTGCAACCGGTGCAACTGGGCGAGCGCATCCTGCGCGTCGAAACCGCCGTCACCGCCCTGCTCGCCCGCCTGTTCTAACCCGGAAAATCGGGTTACAGATTGCCATCATCCAGCCGATACAGTCCCCATAAGTCCAATTAGTGGTCCGAGGGGAGTCGTCGCATGTACCGTTGGTTAGCCGAGAATCTTGGGAACGTCAGCGTCAAACGCAAGCTGGGGATCGGTTTCGGCCTGGTGCTGTTGCTCACCCTGCTGATCACCTTCACCGGCTGGACCGGCATGGGTGGCATTATCAGCCGCGGCGACAAGCTGGGTTTTATCTCCAGCCTCAACGAACTGACCAAAGACCTGCGCCTGGCGCGCCTGGACTATGAAATGCGTCGCGGCGAGCAAGGCCCGGGCGCGGTCAACGACTTGCTGGGCAAACTCGACAGCGGCCTGCAAACCGCACGCGGCCTGATCGAACAACCGTCCGACGCCGCCAAGGTCGACCAACAGCTGGCCGCCGTCGCCGAATACAAACGCGCCTTCGCCGACATGGTGCAGGCCGGGGCCAACCGCGAAGACGCCCGCAGCAAACTCGGCGCCACCGCCGACAACGCCGTGGCCAAGGTCGCCGAGGTGGAGAAATCCATGCTCCAGGGCGACAGCGTTGCGCAGTTCAATGCGGTGATCGACCTGAGCAAACTGATCCAGCAAGCGCGCTTCCAGGTGCGCGGCTACACCTACAGCGGCAAGACCGAAGCCGAGCAACCTGCGCTCGACGCCATCGACAATGCCCTGAAAAACCTTGAAACCCTGCCGGCCAAACTGCCCGAGCAGCACATCGCCAACCTGCAGCAGGCCACCGACTCGCTCAAGGCTTATCGCGCGGCAGTCAGCCAGTTCCGCGACTCGCAGGTTGCCAGTGCCAAGGCCCTGGCGCGCATGTCGACCCAGGGCGATATCCTGCTCGACGTCAGCAAGCAACTCACCGAATCGCAGACCGTGGTGCGTGACACCGACGCCGCCAGCGCCAAGAACCAGTTGATCATCGCCACCCTGCTGGCCGTGGCCTTCGGTTTGCTGGCCGCCTGGGCGATCACCCGGCAGATCATCATTCCGCTGAACCAGACCCTGAAAGTCGCCGAGCGCGTTGCCGCTGGTGACCTGACCCACAACCTGGTTTCGCAGCGCCGCGACGAACTCGGCCAGTTGCAGCGCTCGATGCAGAGCATGACCCAAGGCCTGCGCGACCTGATCGGCGGCATCAGCGACGGCGTCACCCAGATCGCCAGCGCGGCTGAGGAATTGTCGGCCGTCACCGAGCAGACCAGCGCCGGGGTCAATAATCAGAAAATCGAGACCGACCAGGTCGCCACCGCCATGAACGAAATGGCCGCCACTGTGCAGGAAGTTGCGCGTAACGCCGAGGAGGCTTCCGAAGCTGCCGTCGCCGCTGACCAACAAGCCCGTGAAGGCGACAAAGTTGTCGGCGAAGCGATCGCGCAGATCGAGCGTCTGGCGCTTGAAGTCGGCCACTCCACCGAGGCCATGGGTGAGCTCAAGCGCGAAAGCGACAAGATCGGCAGCGTGCTCGACGTGATCAAGTCCGTGGCCCAACAAACCAACCTGCTGGCGCTTAACGCGGCGATCGAAGCGGCCCGTGCCGGTGAGGCCGGACGTGGTTTCGCAGTGGTCGCCGACGAAGTGCGCAGCCTCGCCCAGCGCACGCAGAAGTCCACTGAAGAGATCGAAGAGCTGATCGTCGGCCTGCAGAACGGCACTCAGCAAGTGGCAACGATCATGGACAACAGCCGCAGCCTGACCGACAGCAGCGTCGAACTGACGCGCCGCGCCGGTGGCTCACTGGAAAGCATCACCCGCACCGTGTCGGCGATTCAGGCGATGAACCAGCAGATCGCCGCAGCGGCCGAGCAGCAGAGTGCCGTGGCCGAGGAGATCAACCGTAGCGTGCTGAATGTGCGGGATGTATCGGATCAGACGTCGGCAGCGAGTGAAGAGACTGCTGCGTCGAGTGTTGAGCTGGCGCGATTGGGGACGCATCTGCAGATGCTGGTGGGTCGCTTCAAGGTCTAGCCCAACGATCGTTCCCACGCTCTGCGTGGGAATGCATCCTGCGACGCTCCGCGTCGCGCATACAAAGGGACGCGGAGCGTCCCGGGCGGCATTCCCACGCGGAGCGTGGGAACGATCAGCGACTACAAGACTTGACGCAGGAAGGCCTGCGCGCGCGGATCCTTCGGTGCATCGAAGAACTCCGCCGGCGAGGCATCTTCCAGCAGTTTACCGTGATCGAAGAACAGCACCCGATCCGCCACTTCCCGAGCGAAGCCCATTTCGTGGGTAACGCAGACCATGGTCATGCCTTCCACGGCCAGGTTCTTCATCACATCCAGCACTTCACCGACCATTTCCGGGTCGAGGGCCGACGTCGGCTCGTCGAACAGCATCACTTTCGGATCCATCGCCAGCGCCCGGGCAATCGCCACGCGCTGTTGCTGTCCGCCGGACAGGCGTGACGGATATTCCCGAGCCTTCTGCGCAATACCGACCTTTTCCAGCAACGCCAAGGCCTTGGCCTCGCTTTCCTTCTTCCCGCGCTTGCGCACGACTTTCTGCGCCAGGCATAGGTTTTCCAGCACGGTCATGTGCGGGAACAGGTTGAAATGCTGGAACACCATGCCGACTTCGCGGCGGTAGGCGTTGACGTCGGTTTTCGGGTCGGCCAGTTGCAGGCCGTCGATGCTCACCGAGCCCGAGTCGAACGCTTCCAGGCCATTGAGGCAACGCAGGAAGGTCGATTTGCCCGAACCGGACGGGCCGATCACCACCAGCACTTCGCCCTTGGCGACTGAAGTGGTGACGTTATCCACAGCCCGCACTACCTGACCACGGGTGTCGAAGACTTTTACCAGATCGCGGACTTCAATCACTTTGCGCGAGCCTCCGCTCAAGCCGGCTGGCGATTTTCGACAGCGGCAGGTTGATCAACAGGTACAGGCCGGCGACGCAGAACAGGATTTCGAACGGCGAGAATGAAGTGGTGATGACTTCCCGACCGCTTTTAAGCAGCTCGGTAATTGCAATCACCGACACCAACGAGGTGTCCTTGACCAGGCTGATGAACTGCCCGGCCAGCGGCGGCAGCACGCGTTTGAACGCTTGCGGCAGCACCACGTGACGCATCGACTGGCCAGCGCTCAGACCAAGCGAGCGCGCCGCTTCGTTCTGCCCACGGGCGATCGACTGCACGCCGGAACGGATGATCTCGGCCACGTAAGCGCCCGTGAACAGCGACAGCGCGGCGATCCCGGCGAACTCACGGGACAGGTTCATCACCGTGCCGATGAAGAAGTAGAAAATGAAGATCTGCACCAGCAGCGGTGTGCCGCGCACCAGTTCGACATAGATGCTCGACAGGTCGCGCAGGGTCGGGTTGCTCGACAGACGGCACAACCCGGTGACCAGGCCGATCAGCAACCCGAGCACGCCAGACACCGCCGACAGCCACAGCGTGGTCCACAGCCCCCACATCAGCGGCCCTGCCGCCCAATGCCGGGTTACGCCCACGACGTCGCCTTCGGCCACATCGTCGCCTTGGGCGAATTGCAGGCTGTTCTCGTCGACGGTCAGGTGCTGCTCGTCACCCGCATCATTGCGCAGGGTGACTTGCGCGCTGCTGCCCTTGCGCACCAGTTCGGTGACGGTGGAAATGTCGGTTGCGCGCTGGGTTTCTTCGGCCTGATAGGCGAAGTACTGCGGCACACGATTCCAGCGCCATTCGTAGGACATCAGCGACGTGGCGTAATACAACGCGCCCGCCAGGCCGACCAGCACCAGCACGGTGAGGACGTGCCAGGGCCATTGGACTTTTTTCTGTTTCATTGCAGGTTCTCGGATGATCGTTCCCACGCTCTGCGTGGGAATGCCGCTCGGGACGCTCTGCGTCCCTGCCTGTTCGTGACGCGGAGCGTCACAGGATGCGTTCCCACGCGGAGCGTGGGAACGATCAGCGGATGCGCGTTATTCCATGTCCTTGAGCCACTCGGTGCTCTTGAACCACTTGTCATGGATGCGATCGTAGGTGCCGTCTTCGTGGATCTGGTGCAGGAAGTTGTTGATGAAGTTGATGCTGTCGTAGTCACCCTTCTTCAGGCCGAAGGCCAGCGGCTCGTAGGTGAACGGCTTGTCGAGGAACACCAGTTTGCCGGCGCCGACCTTGTTCACCGCGACCACGTTGTACGGCGCGTCGTAGATGAAGGCGTCAGCCTTGCCGTTGACCACGTCGAGCACGGCTTCCTGCTCGTTGTCGTAGCCGTGGTACTTGGCTTTGGCGATCAGTTTCTTGGCCACCATTTCGCCAGTGGTGCCGAGCTTGGAGGTGATGCGGTAGTCGGCGGTGTTCAGGTCTTTATAGGACTTGATGGTGCCTTCCAGATCCTTGCGGATCAGCAGGGTCTGGCCGACGACGATGAACGGCTCGCTGAAATTCAGGCGCAGGTTGCGCTCCTGGGTCAGGGTCATGCCGCTGCCGATCATGTCGAACTTGTCGGTCATCAAGGCCGGGATGATCCCGTCGTAGCCGGTGGAGACCAGCTCCAGCTTGACGCCCATGGCCTTGGACATGGCTTTGAGGATGTCGACTTCGAAGCCGATGATCTCGCCGCGCTTGTTGGTCATTTCGAACGGCATGTAGGTCGGATCCATACCGACTTTCAACGTGCCGCGCTTGACCGCGTCATCGATTGCACCGGCGTGCGCCGCATTGACTGCAACCAGTGCCGTGACGCCGACCAGCAGCATCGACAGATACTTCTTCATCTTCAAGTCCCCAAAACCATTGCATGTGCGGCGCGAAAACCAGCAGTGACGGGCAAAAATACCCGGGTGCGCCAATTCGGGGACGGATGCTAACGCACTCGTTCTTTTGCACAAGGGTTATGGACGATTTGTTTAACAATAAAAAAAGCCCCGCTGATTGGCGGGGCTTCTTTTTTAGGCCGGCTGAGCCTGCACGCTCACCGGTCGCAGCGGCAGTAACGGCGCATGCGGATCGGCTTTCACCGAAGCGCGCCAGGCATCCAGCCACTCGTTGTGACCTTCGGCCCAGACCAGCTCGTGCAGACGCGCCAGTGCCACCGGATCGCTCAGCAGTTGCAGGCGATCATGGTTGCTCAGCGCCGCTGGGCCAACCTTCAGGGCGTGACGTACACGTTCCTGACGCAGCCACTCGATCGGCTCGGCCTGACCGTGACGGGCCGTCGCCAGCGAGCACGCCAGAGCGTTCTGCTGCGGATCGACCACGGCGCGAATGAAGCCGTCGTTCAGCGCGTGCCAACGGTTCTCGTGGGTGTACTGGTCGGTCGCCAGCAGTGCCTGCGGCGGATTGTATTCCTCAGGGATGAGGAACAGGCTCTCGTCACGGGACTTGAGGCCCAGACCGACACGGCTGGAAATCACCGACACAGGGATCGACAGCATCAGCGAACCGACGATCGGCACCAGCCACCACAGGAAGCTTGGGTTCAGCCAGATCACCAGCAGCGCCCAGAAGAAGCCCAGCAGGGTCTGCGGACCGTGGCGCTTGACCGCCTCGCTCCATGGCGTGGAGTCGTCGTCACGCTGCGGCGAGTTCCAGGTCGCAGCCCAGCCGAGGAACGCGGCGAGGACGAAACGGGTGTGGAAAATCATCCGCACCGGCGCCAGCAGCATGGAGAACAGCATCTCCAGCAGCATCGACAGAGTCACCTTGAACTTGCCACCGAACTCTTTCGCACCCTTGGCCCAGATCAGGATGATGCTCAAAAGCTTAGGCAGGAACAGCAGTACGACGGTCGTCGAGAACAGCGCGATCGCCTTGTCCGGGTGCCATTGCGGCCACAGCGGATAGAGCTGACGCGGTTCAAGGAAGTACTGCGGTTCCATCAGCGTGTTCACCGCCAGCAGCGCGGTCGACAACACCAGGAAGAAGAACCACAACGGCGCCGACAGGTACGACATCACGCCCGTCAGGAACACCGCACGGTGTACCGGGTGCATGCCTTTTACCAGGAACAGGCGGAAGTTCATCAGGTTGCCGTGGCACCAGCGACGGTCACGCTTGAGTTCGTCGAGCAGATTCGGTGGCAGTTCTTCGTAGCTGCCCGGCAAGTCGTACGCAATCCACACGCCCCAACCGGCACGGCGCATCAGCGCGGCTTCAACGAAGTCGTGAGACAGGATCGCCCCGGAGAACGCCCCCTTGCCCGGCAACGGCGCCAGGGCGCAGTGGTCGATGAACGGCTTCATGCGGATGATCGCGTTGTGACCCCAGTAGTGGGATTCACCCAACTGCCAGAAGTGCAGACCGGCGGTGAACAGCGGGCCGTACACGCGGGTGGCGAACTGCTGCATGCGCGCATACAGGGTGTCCATGCCCGACGCACGCGGCGCGGTCTGGATGATCCCTGCGTCCGGCGTGGCTTCCATCAGGCGCACCAGACTGGTCAGGCACTCGCCGCTCATCACCGAGTCGGCGTCAAGCACGACCATGTACTTGTAGTCACCGCCCCAACGACGGCAGAAGTCGTCGAGGTTGCCGCTCTTGCGTTTCACACGACGGCGACGGCGGCGATAGAAGATCTTGCCGAAGCCCTTGGCTTCGCGGCAGACGTCCAGCCAGGCCTGCTGCTCGGCAACGCAGATATCGGTGTCGTTACTGTCGCTGAGGACGAAGAAGTCGAAGCGATCCAGGTCACCGGTCGCTGCAACCGATTCGAACGTAGCGCGCAGACCGGCGAATACCCGAGGCACGTCTTCGTTGCAGATCGGCATCACCAGTGCGGTGCGCGCGTCTTTGGGAATCGGCTCGTTGCCGGCGCTTTTGCCGGAAATACGGTATTTGTCGTGGCCGGTGAGCAACTCGAGGAAGCCCATCAGCGCCGTCCAGAAACCGGCCGAGACCCAGCAGAACAGAATCCCGAACAGGATCAGGATGCTGGTTTGCAGCGCATACGGCAGCACTTGCGTGGCGGTTTGCAGCAGCGGCTGGGGCAGCACTTCGTCCAGATCGACGAACGACCAGCCCTGGTACGGCATGATGCCTTTCATGTACCAGCCGGCAACGATGGTCTGACCGAGCATCAGCAGCAACAGAATGTAGCGACGGATCGAACCGACGGTGCGCCAGCGCGCAGCCGGCAACACGTTCTCGTCCTTAGGCGGCTGTGGCGGGATGGGGCGACCGGGCAGACGGCGCCAGCCACGCACCAGAATATTGGTGCGCCAGGGTTCCGGCACGACTTTGGTCCGACGGATTGGCGGCGTCGCCTTCATGGCGACCCGGCCGCTGGCGTCGAGCACCAGCATTTCAGCCTCTTCCAGCTCTTCGGCAGTGCTCAGGACCAGGCGCTTGCCCACCGAAGCCTGGGCGGCTTCGGCAGGGGCGTCGAACGTCGGCGACGACAGGCGCTGGTGCAGTTCGCTGAAGGACTGGCAGCCCGCGAGTTCCGCGCGCTGCTCGTCGGTCATCGGCAGATGCGCCAGATACTCGGACAGAGTCTCTGGCTGTACTTGAGAGTTACTCATCGGCAGGCAACTGATAGCTCCAGGTCTCGGTCAGGACTTCTTCAGTCGGTGCCGATTCCGGTGTGACTGGGGTCGCGTT
This sequence comes from Pseudomonas sp. AD21, assembly GCF_002878485.1. NCBI lineage: Bacteria > Pseudomonadati > Pseudomonadota > Gammaproteobacteria > Pseudomonadales > Pseudomonadaceae > Pseudomonas > Pseudomonas sp. AD21. The sequence goes on along the minus strand of NZ_NQYG01000081.1, from coordinate 5,868 downwards.
CGCAGCCGCTGGCTGCTTGGCGTCTTTGTTGGCCTTGTCCTTGGCATCTGCAGCGGGCTTGGCGTCGGCCTGTTTGGCTTCGGCGGCCTTGGCTTCCTTGTCTTCCTTCTCTTGTTGCTTGGCGGCGACCTTGTCAGCCTTGGCCACCGACGAATTCGACGCCGGTACCGAGGACTTGGCCAGATCAGCGGTTACCACCGGCTGAACCAGAGCGGCACGCATCTCGGTCGCTTTGCTCGCGTCCTTGATCTTCATCCGCAGGGTCAGGCGCCAGCCTTTGGTTTCCGGGTTGTAGCGCACGCTGTTCTCTACCAGCTCGGCGTTATCGCCAACGCTGACCTGACTGCGCACGTCGGCATCCGGAGCCAGGGCTGCCAGCGATGGACCTTCGAAGTCGACCAGGTAAGCGACGCTGCCATCTGGCTGACGGATCAGGTTCGATTGCTTGACGTCACCGGTCGAACGCAGGGTCTGCTTGACCCAGGCGCTGTCCGGGGCGTGAATCGACGACTCATCCATGGTCCAGTGCATGCGGTAGGCGAAGTCCAGTGGCTTACCCGGCTCCGGCATGGTTTCCGGACTCCAGAACGCAACGATGTTGTCGTTGGTTTCGTCGGCGGTTGGAATCTCTACCAGATCAACGGTGCCCTTGCCCCACTCGCCCTTCGGCTCGATCCAGGCGCTTGGGCGCTTGTCGTAGCGATCATCGAGGTCTTCGTAGTGGCTGAAGTCGCGGCCACGTTGCAGCAGACCGAAACCACGCGGGTTCTCGACGCTGAAGTTGCTCACGGCCAGGTGTTTCGGGTTGTTCAGCGGGCGCCAGATCCACTCGCCATTGCCGGCATGGATCGACAGACCGCTGGAGTCGTGCAGTTCACGACGGTAATTGAGGACTTTCGACGGCTGGTTGGCGCCGAACAGGAACATGCTCGTCAACGGCGCGATGCCCAGTTTGCCGACCTTGTCACGCAGGAACATCTGCGCCTTGACGTCGACAATGGTGTCGCTGCCCGGACGCAGGATCAGGCGGTAGGCACCGGTGGCACGCGGCGAATCGAGCAAGGCGAAGATCACCAGATGCTTGTCGCCCGGCTTCGGCTGTTGAATCCAGAACTCGCGGAAACGCGGGAACTCTTCGCCCGACGGCAGCGCGGTATCAATCGCCAGACCACGCGCCGAGAGGCCGTAGGTGTGGCCCTTGCCGACAACGCGGAAGTAACTCGCGCCGAGCATGGTCATGATTTCGTCTTGCTTGTCGGCCTTGTTGATCGGGTACAGCACACGGAAACCGGCGTAGCCCAGTTGTTCAGTGGCCTTCGGATCGAACTTCAGGTCGCCGAAATCGAAACGAGTCGGATCGTATTTGATCTCTTCGACGGTGTTCGCTGTGATTTCGTTGATTTTCACCGGCGTATCGAAGTGCATGCCCTGGTGATAGAAGGACAGCTTGAACGGGGTCTTCTGATCGGCCCACTCAGCCTTTTCGGTGAGGAAGCGGATTTTCTGATAATCCGCGAATTTCATGTCGCGGAATTCGTTCGGCAGGTTGCTGCGCGGGGCTTCGAATTTCTGCCCGGCCAGCTCTTTAGCCTTGGCCGATACATCGTCAAGATTGAACGCCCAAAGCTGACCGGCGCTGAGCAGGCACAGGAGCGCCGAACCCGCTACCAGGGCACTTCGCATGCGTTTGGCAGACATTTTTGCTGCATTACAGGGACTAACAATCACGAGCAACCCTCGCCGAAAACAGATCAAAAAACCAACGGCCAGCAAGCCGTCTGTGTGGCCATTTTCGTCAGCTTATTTCGGTTCCAGAGAGCCAGATACTGCGTTGCCGCTCCTCGCCATAGCGGGCTATGACTCGTCGCGGCGCCTTGTCTCTGGCTCCCTGGCCCTCGAAATAATGCTGACAAAAATGGCCGTACAGACCGCTCATGCCAGGTTGGCGAGCATTGTTCCGACTCCACTGGGGCAAAATGATTCCCCAATCGGATCCAGACAAGTCTCTACCTAAGTCAAAAATGGACCAACGAACGCTGATCCCCATAGCGCGCGATTATCTAGTAGCCCGCGTGACAACGCATCAGGGGTAACAAAGTATTTATCGCGAAAAGCGCCTGTTTTCAGTCGAAAAGCCCTTGAAAAGATGTTTCAAGCGCTTTCATGTCTGTAACAGGAAGGTTACCGGGCCATCGTTGACCAGGTGCACCTGCATATCCGCGCCGAATCTACCTGATGCCACAGTGCCATGCATCTGTTTCGCTTTGCTTAATAGATAGTCGAACAATTCCTCGCCCAATGCCGGAGGGGCCGCGCTCGAGAAACTCGGGCGCAACCCGCTCTTGGTGTCGGCAGCCAGGGTGAACTGAGAGACCAGCAGCAACCCGCCGCCCACATCCGCCAGGGACAGATTCATCTTGCCCTCAGCGTCACTGAATACCCGATAGTTAAGCAGCTTATGCAGAAGTTTGTCGGCGCTGGTACGGGTATCGTCGGGTTCGACGGCTACCAGCACCAGTAAACCCTGATCTACTGCACCAACGATTTCTCCCGCGACTTCGACTCGTGCACCGCGCACGCGTTGTAGAAGCCCCTTCATGCTTCTTCGGGCGGCAGGTCGAGCAGGCGGCGGGCCATGTTGCTCGCAGCACGCACCAGCGCATCGGTGATACCCGGTTCGGACGCAGCGTGACCGGCGTCGCGAATCACCTGCAGCTCGCTGTTCGGCCAGGCCTGATGCAATTCCCAGGCGTTGTCCAGCGGGCAGATCACGTCGTAGCGACCATGGATGATCACCCCCGGTAGATGGGCAATCTTGCCCATGTCGCGAATCAGCTGGTTCGGCTCAAGGAATGCGTTGTTGGTGAAGTAGTGGCATTCGATCCGCGCAATCGACAGCGCGCGCTGCGGTTCGGAGAAACGGTCGACCACCAGCGGGTTCGGGCGCAGGGTCGCGGTGCGTCCTTCCCATGTCGACCAGGCCTTGGCCGCGTGCATCTGGGCGATCTGGTCGTTGCCGACCAGGCGCTTGTGGAAGGCGCTGAGCAGATCGTCGCGCTCGTCCAGCGGGATCGGCGCGATGTAGTCCTGCCAGTAATCAGGAAACAGACGGCTGGCACCGGCCTGATAGAACCACTCGATTTCCTGCGGACGGCAGAGAAAGATCCCGCGCAGGATCAGACCGTGTACGCGCTCCGGGTGGGTTTGCGCATAGGCCAGCGCCAGGGTCGAGCCCCACGAACCGCCGAACAGCACCCATTTGTCGATGCCCAGGTGCTTGCGGATACGCTCAAGGTCGGCGACCAGATCCCAGGTGGTGTTGTTTTCCAGACTGGCATGCGGCGTGGAGCGTCCGCAGCCGCGCTGGTCGAAGGTGACAATGCGATACAGGTTCGGATCGAAATAGCGACGGCTCTGGGCGTCGCAACCGGCGCCGGGACCACCGTGGATGAACACCACCGGCAAGCCTTCCGGCGAACCGCTTTCGTCGACGTACAGCGTGTGGGTGTCATCGACAGCCAGATCGTGCCGGGCATGGGGTTTGATCTGCGGAAACAAAGTCTGCATTGCGCGCTCCGTAAGGGGTCGAGGTCATCCCTGGGGGGACTTCTATTATTCTGCCGTCCGGCATCATAAACCCGATTTACGTCAATGAGCATGCTCCGGGACCTGATCGTTCCCACGCTCTGCGTGGGAACGATCAAGATCGCAGCCTTCGGCAGCTCTACAGGGGTGAGTCAGCCGCGGTAGTGTTTTTCGCCCCAGGCCAGATAGCCCTGCAGCAATTCCTTGAGCACCACCCGCGTCGGCTCAGCCAGATCGGGGCGATAGCGGAACGGTTCGAACTCTTCCATGTAGGTGCACTGGCCCAGCTCCAGTTGCACGGCGTGGATGTTCTCGGCCGGGTTGCCGTAATGGCGGGTGATGTGGCCGCCCTTGAAGCGTCCGTTGAGCACGTGGCTGTAATTGCCGTGGCGCGCGCAGATGGCTTCCAGTTGCGTCGCCAGCTGCGGATCGCAACTGGCGCCGTTGAAGGTGCCGAGGTTGAAGTCCGGCAGTTTGCCGTCGAACAGGTGCGGGATGATCGAGCGGATCGAGTGCGCGTCGAACAGCAGCGCGTAGCCGAACTCGGCCTTCAGTCGCGCCAGCTCTTGCTGCAGGGTGCGGTGGTACGGTGTCCAGATCTGCTCCAGATAAGTCGCACGCTCCGCTGTCGATGGCTCGTGCCCTTCGCGAAACAGAGGAATGCCATCGAACAGCGTCGCCGGGTACAGACCGGTGGTGGCGCCGACATACAACGGCTTGTCATCGGACGGACGGTTCAGGTCGATGACGAACCGCGAGTACTCGGCGGCCAACGTGCTGGCGCCCAGTTCATCGGCAAAATCGTAGAGCTGCGGAATGTGCCAGTCGGTGTCCGGCAGGCTTTTCGCATCCGCGATCAGCCCGGCTTCGACCGCTGGGGTCAGGCGCACGCCGGCATGCGGCATGCTGATCAGCAGCGGCACGCGACCTTGTTTGAAATTCAGAACCTTATCCACAACCGCTCTCCTACAGACTTGATTCAACGCCGTGACGCACGACGCGTTTGTCCAGATCACCACCGAGCCAATAGGCCAGATCCGCCGGACGATCGATGTGCCAGGCGACGAAATCCGCGACCTTGCCGACTTCCAGCGAGCCATGGGTGTCGGCCATGCCCAGCGCTTGCGCGGCATGAAGGGTCGCACCGGCCAAGGCTTCTTCCGGGGTCATGCGGAAACAGGTGCAGGCCATGTTCAGCATCAGGCGCAACGACAGCGCCGGCGAGGTGCCGGGGTTGAGGTCGCTGGCGATGGCGATTTTCACCTTGTGTTTGCGCAAGGCGTCCATCGGCGGCAACTGGGTTTCGCGCAGGAAGTAGAACGCGCCCGGCAACAGCACCGCGACGGTGTCGGATTTGGCCATGGCGATGGCGTCGTCTTCGTCCATGAACTCCAGATGATCGGCGGACAGCGCCTTGTATCGCGCCGCAAGGCTGGAGCCATGCAGCGAAGACAGTTGCTCGGCGTGCAGCTTCACCGGCAGGCCGAGTTTCTGTGCGGTGATGAACACCCGCTCGACCTGCTCCGGCGAGAACGCCAGGTATTCACAGAACGCATCCACGGCATCGACCAGCCCTTCGGCGGCCAGCGCCGGAAGCATCTCGGCGCAGATGTGATCGATGTAAGCGTCAGCACGATCCTTGTATTCCGGCGGCAACGCGTGGGCCGCCAGACAGGTGCTGCGCACGCTGATCGGCAGCTCCTTGGCGAGGCGACGGATGACCCGCAGGATCTTGCGTTCGCTGGCCAGATCGAGACCGTAGCCGGACTTCATCTCGACCGTGGTCACGCCATCGCGCATCAGGCTTTTCAGACGCTTGGCGGCGCTGGCGAATAGCTCGTCTTCGCTCGCTTCACGAGTGGCGCGCACGGTGCTGGCAATGCCGCCGCCCTGCGCCGCGATCTCGGCGTAGCTGACGCCTTGCAGACGTTTCTCGAATTCGCCGCTGCGGTTGCCGCCGAACACCGTGTGGGTGTGGCAGTCGATCAGGCCGGGGGTGACCCACGCGCCTTGCAGGTCGTTGACTGCCGGGTATTCGCCGGAGGGCAATTGATTGCGCGGGCCGATCCACTCGATGTACGCGCCGGACGTCACGATGGCCGCATCTTCAATGATCGAGTAGACGCCCTGCGCCATGGTTGCGACGTGGCAGTGTTGCCAGAGGGTTTTCATCCCAAGTCCTCGTCTAGTGATCGTTCCCATGCTCTGCGTGGGAATGCCTCAAGGGACGCTCTGCGTCCAGTGACGCGGAGCGTCACGGGCTGCATTCCCACGCAGAGCGTG
>NZ_NQYG01000080.1:0-22118 GCF_002878485.1 Pseudomonas sp. AD21 | reverse complement strand
CTCGCGAAAGCGGTGGATCAGTTGGCAGAAATGTTGAATGTGTCGGCCCCTTCGCGAGCAAGCTCACTCCCACAGGACTTGTGTTTGCCCGAGAGCCATGAAAATCCAGCCCCGCGATTTTCATTAATCGCGACAAGACATATCCATCAGCGACACGCCTTGCCTCTCAACGAAAATTACTTTCATTGCGTTTGAAAACTCGATCTCGAAATGATTTATGAGTTTCACAACCCATTCGAACGTGACCCTTTCGAGGAGTACCGCATGACGCCTTCCTTCGGCTATTGGCTGCTGGTTTATGCCGCCGTTGCCATCATCGCGCTGATCGTGTTGATCGCCCGTTACCGGCTCAATCCGTTCATTGTCATCACCCTGATTTCCATCGGGCTGGCGCTGGTGGCGGGGATGCCGCCATCGGGTGTGGTGGGGGCGTATGAGACCGGGGTGGGCAAGACGCTGGGGCATATTGCGCTGGTGGTGGCGCTGGGGACGATGCTCGGCAAGATGATGGCCGAGTCCGGTGGTGCGGAGCAGATGGCGCGCACGCTGATCGAGAAGTTCGGCGAAAAGAACGCGCATTGGGCGATGGTGTGCATTGCGTTTCTGGTCGGCCTGCCGTTGTTCTTCGAAGTCGGTTTTGTGTTGCTGGTGCCGATCGCCTTCACCGTGGCGCGGCGCGTGGGCGTGTCGATTCTGATGGTCGGTTTGCCGATGGTCGCCGGCCTGTCGGTGGTGCATGCGCTGGTGCCGCCGCACCCAGCGGCGATGCTCGCGGTGCAGGCCTATCAGGCGTCGGTCGGGCAGACCTTGCTGTATGCGATTGCTATCGGCATTCCGACGGCGATCATCGCGGGGCCGCTGTACGCCAAGTTCATCGTGCCGCGCATTCAACTGCCGGCGGATAACCCACTGGAAAAGCAATTCCTCGACCGCGAACCGCGTGACAAACTGCCGGGGTTCGGCATCACCATGGCGACCATTCTGTTGCCGGTGGTGCTGATGCTGATCGGTGGCTGGGCCAACCTGATTTCCACGCCGGGCAGCGGTTTCAACCAGTTCCTGTTGTTCATCGGCAACTCGGTGATCGCGCTGTTGCTGGCGACCTTGCTGAGTTTCTGGACGCTGGGCATCGCCCAGGGTTTCAACCGTGAATCGATCCTCAAATTCACCAACGAATGCCTGGCGCCGACCGCCAGCATCACCTTGCTGGTCGGTGCGGGCGGCGGTTTGAACCGAATTCTTGTAGATGCCGGTGTCACCGATCAGATCGTCGGTCTGGCCCACGAGTTTCACCTGTCGCCGCTGATCATGGGCTGGCTGTTCGCCGCGTTGATGAGGGTGGCCACCGGCTCGGCGACCGTGGCCATGACCACCGCCTCCGGCGTGGTCGCACCCGTCGCCATTGGTCTGGGTTATCCACACCCGGAGCTGTTGGTGCTGGCGACCGGCGCTGGCTCGGTTATCTTTTCCCACGTCAACGACGGTGGCTTCTGGTTGATCAAGGAATACTTCAACATGACGGTCGCGCAGACGTTCAAGACCTGGACCGTGCTCGAGACGCTGATCTCGCTGGTCGCATTCGGCCTGACCGTCGGCCTTTCTTACCTGCTGTAACCGGAGCCAGCCGCCATGGACATCCTTTATCAGATCCGCGCCCGTCAGGACTCCTTCAGCGCCGGCGAAGGGCGTATTGCCCGGCTGATGCTCGACGATGTCGGTTTTGCCGCGAGCGCCAGCCTCGAAGACCTCGCGCAACGGGCGGAAGTCAGCACCGCCACACTGTCGCGTTTCGCCCGCACGGTGGGCTGCCGCGATCTGCGTGATCTGCGCCTGCAACTGGCTCAGGCCAGCGGCGTCGGTAGCCGTTTTCTCGATCCGGCGGGCACACCTGAGCAGTCGGCGTTTTACGGGCAAATTGTCGGCGATATCGAAACCACGCTGCGCCAGCATCTGGCCGGGTTCGACGAATCACGTTTCGCCGATGCGGTGAAAATGCTCGGCCAGGCGCGGATGATTCATGCGTTCGGCATGGGCGGTTGCTCGACCCTGTGCAGCGACGAATTGCAGGTGCGGCTGGTGCGCCTCGGCTACCCGATTGCGGTGTGTCACGACGCGGTGATGATGCGCGTCACCGCCGCGAGCCTGAATGCCGAACAAGTGCTGATCGTCTGCTCGCTGACCGGCATCACCCCGGAGCTGCTGGAGACCGTCGAACTGGCGCGCAACTACGGCGCACGCATCCTCGCCATCACCCGCGCCGACTCGCCGCTGGCCGAACTGGCCGACATCGTCCTGCCGCTGCAAGGCGCGGAAACTTCGTTCATCTACAAACCGACAGCGGCGCGCTACGGCATGCTGCTGGCCATCGACGTGCTTGCCACCGAGCTGGCGCTGGCCAATCCTGAAGACAATCAAGAGCGTCTGCGGCGGATCAAACTCGCCCTCGACGAATACCGTGGCGGCGATGATCACTTGCCGCTGGGAGACTGACATGCTGTACGACACGCTGATTCGCGATGCCTTGGTCATCGATGGCCGCAACACGCCCGGCTACCGCGCCGATGTGGCGATTCTCAACGGCCGCATCGAGCGCATTGGCGACCTGCACGATGCCCGTGCCACGGAAGAAATCGACGCCGCCGGGCGCGCGCTGGCGCCGGGTTTCATCGACGTGCACACCCACGACGACACGGTGGTCATCCGCCAGCCAGAGATGCTGCCCAAGCTCAGCCAGGGTGTGACCACGGTGATTGTCGGCAACTGCGGAATCAGTGCGTCGCCGGTCAGTTTGAAAGGCAATCCGCCGGATCCGATGAACCTGCTGGGTACGGCGGCAGCGTTCGTTTACCCGCGTTTCAGCGATTACCGCGCGGCGGTCGAAGCGGCGAACACCACGCTGAACGTCGCCGCACTCGTCGGCCACACAGCGCTGCGCAGCAATCACCTCGACGACTTGTTCCGCACCGCCACGCCAGGCGAAATCGGCGCGATGCGCGAGCAATTGCGTGAAAGCCTTGCAGCGGGTGCGCTCGGTTTATCCACAGGCCTGGCGTACGCCAATGCGTTCAATGCTTCCACCGACGAAGTGAAGCAACTGACCGAAGAACTGACTGCATTCGGCGCGGTGTACACCACGCATCTGCGCAGTGAATTCGAACCGGTGCTGGAGGCGATGGATGAAGCGTTCAGCATCGGCCGTCACTCACAGTCCCCGGTGATCATTTCCCACCTCAAATGCGCCGGTGTCGGTAACTGGGGGCGTAGTCCGCAATTGTTGGCGTCGCTGGAAGAAGCAGCGAAAATCCAGCACGTGGGTTGCGATTGTTATCCCTACGCGGCGAGTTCGTCGACGCTGGATCTGAAGCAAGTCACCGATGCCCACCGCATCACCATCACCTGGTCGACGCCGCACCCGCAAGTCAGCGGGCGCGACCTGATCGACATCGCCGCTGAATGGAACGTGCCGCTGCTCGAAGCGGCCAGGCGCCTGCAACCGGCGGGCGCGGTGTACTACGGCATGGACGAGGCGGATGTCCGAAAAATCCTCGCGCATCCGTTGTCGATGGTCGGCTCTGACGGACTGCCGGAAGACCCGTTCCCGCATCCACGCCTGTGGGGCGCTTTCCCACGGGTGCTCGGACATTTCAGTCGCGATGTCGGGCTGTTTCCGCTGCACACCGCCGTGCACAAGATGACCGGGCTGTCGGCGGCGCGCTTTGGCTTGACGGAGCGCGGCGAGATTCGTGAAGGGCACTGGGCGGATCTGGTGTTGTTCGATCCGGCGACCGTGCGTGACGTGGCGGATTTCCATGATCCGCAACGGGCGGCGCAGGGGATTGATGGGGTGTGGGTCAATGGCGTGTTGAGCTATAGCGATGGGCAGGCGAATGGTCGCAGGGAAGGGCGGTTTCTGGCGCGGCAGGGGGATTTGCGCGACAACTTTCGCTGACGTTTCGCGGAGTGCGTCACACTGATGGCATATTGCAACTAAAGAAAGCCACCAGCAGGCCGAATTGCTGACATCCACCCCGTCTACACTGCGGGGCCAATCAGTCAGGGAGCACCCCATGAGCTTCGGCAAAACCACCCCGATCCTGCGGATCTTCGATGAAGCCAAGGCGTTGGAATTCTACGTCGACTTCCTCGGCTTCAAGGTCGATTGGCAGCACCGTTTCGAGGCCAGTTGCCCGTTGTATCTGCAGGTGTCGCGTGGCGAGTGCGTGCTGCATTTGTCCGAGCATCATGGCGATGCGACGCCGGGTTCGGCGTTGCGCATCGAGACCGATGAGCTGGAGGCGTTTCAGCAGCAGTTGCTGGCCAAGGATTACAAGTTCTCGCACCCGGGGATTCAGGCGATGCCGTGGGGCAGTCAGGACATGACGATTGCGGATCCGTTTGGTAATCGGCTGGTGTTTACCAACGCGATCAGTCTCTGAATCGAGCTGAAAAAGTCGCGGCCCAGTCATTGCGATTTATCTGTGGGAAGTTGTGCGGCTACTGACGCCTTCGCGAGCAAGCCCGCTCCCACATTCGATCGTCAGCGAACATGGATGTTGTGTACGACTCAAATCACCTGTGGGAGCGGGCTTGCTCGCGAAGAGGCCGGCACTATCACCCCCGATGCATCTGCCGAAACTCCCCCGGTGGCATCCCGCGCCGGCTCTTGAACGTGCGGTGAAACGACCTCGGCTCGGTAAACCCCAGATACTGCGCAATGTCCTGAATCGGCAGCGTGCTGTTCAACAGGTAATGCTCGGCCAGCTCCTGGCGCAGATCATCCAGTATCTGCTGATACGACGTCCCCGCCTGATGCAACTGGCGTTGCAACGTGCGCACCGACACGGCGAGCTGCTCGGCCACCTGTTCCTTGCGCGGCAAGCCTTCCTTGAGCAACTGACGCAGGATGCTTTTGACCCGCTGTTCCAGCGACGCATCCTCCAGCGTCGCCATCAAACCCATCGCATGTTCTTCCAGAGTGCGCAGTAATTGCGCATCGGCCTGGCGCAGCGGTAATTGCAGATACGGCAGCGGCACGATCAGTGCTGAATACGGTTGCTCGAACAGCACGGGGCAATCGAAAAACTGTTCGTACTGCGCCTGCGTGGTTTCCACCGGGCGTGGGTGTTCCAGCCACACGGCGGCGGGCGACATCTGCGTGTCGGCGATCCAGCGCGCATATTGCAGCCAGGAGCCGAGGACGTTTTCCACCAGATGCCGGCGGATTCGTGGGCGCTCGTAGCGGCAGGGCCAGATCAGGTGCACATGGTCGTCCTGCACCTCGGCGCGGCTGACGCCCATGTCGCCCACCAGCTTTTCGAACGGCATGATCCGGCTCATGGCCTCACCCAGGGTCGCGCAGTTCATGGTGATGTAACCGAGCACGCTCCAGGAATTGGGCAGCACAAAGTTCGCGGCATTGAGACCGAACAGCGGATCGCCCGAGTGTTCGCAGAAGTAATCGAGCAGGCGCTCATGCACCTCTCCCGGCAGGCGCAGGGTGTTGTCGCTCAATTGCGGCGCCTGCAAACCGGCCGCCGCCAACGCCGGCTCGATGGCCATGCCCAGTTGTTCGGCATGGCGCACGTATTTGAGCAGCGGCGGAACCGAGGTGAAGCCGAGCGATTGCATGATCCGAATCCCTTGATCAAGGCCTGCGTGAGCGAATGAATGCCTGAAAGGTAATTTGAAACCCCGGCTAAAGTAAATGGCTGGCACTTGCGCGACGTTTGACTCAATTGGCTACTCGAACTGGCCGGATGCGACCGTGACACTTTTCGGCCGCTGACTAGTATGAAGGCCTGCCACATCACTGATCAGACTGCATAAGAAGGACACACGCATGCGACGCTGGAACGGCTGGGGAGATGCAACCACGGTGGTCGAACTACCGGCCCAGGGCGCGAGCTTTCTCCATCAACGGCTGGGGGCCGGGCGCGCGCTGCCCGATGCCACGCTGGAAGCAGCATTGGCGCGGGTGCCGGTCTCGCGGCTGACGCAGCACGCGTTGTACAGCGTCGACGCCCATGACCGCCTGCTGCATGCCCGCGGCCAGAGCCTGCCGGACTGGCTGGCGCTGCGCGAAGGCGCGCTGGGCAATTACCCCGACGCGGTGGCTTTCCCGGAAACCGCTGAGCAGATCCGCCAATTGCTGGCGCTCTCCCATGACCAGGACCTGTGCCTGATTCCCTACGGCGGCGGCACCTCGGTGGCCGGGCACATCAATCCGCCGGATTCGGCGCGGCCGGTGGTGACGGTGTCGCTGGCGCGGATGAATCGCCTGATCGACCTCGACGAGGCCAGCCAATTGGCGACGTTCGGCCCCGGTGCCAGTGGCCCGCAGGTCGAAAGTCAGCTGCGCGCCCGGGGTTACACGCTGGGGCATTTCCCGCAGTCGTGGGAACTGTCGACGCTCGGCGGTTGGGTCGCCAGTCGCTCCAGTGGCCAGCAGTCGTTGCGCTACGGGCGCATCGAGCAATTGTTCGCTGGCGGCACCCTGGAAACCTTTGCCGGGCCGTTGGACATTCCGACTTTCCCGGCCTCGGCGGCGGGGCCGGATCTGCGCGAAGTGGTACTCGGCTGCGAGGGCCGTTTCGGGATCATTTCCGAAGTCAAAGTGCGGGTCAGTCCGCTGCCCGCCGATGAGCGTTTCTACGGGGTGTTTCTGCCCAGTTGGAGCAAAGCTTTGCAAGCGATCCGCCAGTTGGCGCAGGCGCGGGTGCCGCTGTCGATGCTGCGCTTGTCGAACGCGGTGGAGACCGAAACCCAACTGGCGCTGGCCGGGCATCCGCAGCAAATCGCCTGGCTGGAGAAATACCTGAGCCTGCGCGGCGCGGGTGACGGCAAGTGCCTGTTGACCTTCGGCGTGACCGGCAATCGTCGGCAGAACGCGCTGTCATTGACCCAGGCCCGGCAGCATTTGAAGGCCTTCGGCGGCGTGTTCACCGGCACCTTGCTCGGCAAGAAATGGGCGCAGAACCGCTTCCGTTTCCCTTACCTGCGCGAGAACCTGTGGAACGCCGGTTACGTGGTCGACACCCTGGAAACCGCCACCGACTGGAGCAACGTCGACAATCTGCTCAATCTCATCGAAAACAGCCTGCGCGATGCCTTGGCCGCCGAAGGCGAACGCGTGCACGTGTTCACCCATCTGTCCCACGTCTACGGCGAAGGTTCGAGCATCTACACCACCTACGTGTTTCGCCCGGCGGCGGACTATCCCGCGACGCTGGCGCGCTGGAAGGCCCTCAAGCATGCGGCCAGCCAGACCATTGTCGACAACCACGGCACCATCAGCCACCAGCACGGCGTCGGCAAGGACCATGCGCCGTACCTGCTGCGCGAAAAAGGCGCGCTGGCGATGGACACCTTGCAGGCGCTGAGCAAACACTTCGATCCGGCCGGGCGCCTCAACCCCGGCACGCTGTTGCCGGAGTGACCACCATGAACCCGGACTGGAACGCCGCGTGGCGCGAGCAAATTCTGCCAACGTTGGGTGCCGAAACCTGGGACCTGATCGTGATTGGCGGCGGCATCAGCGGTGCCGGCATCCTGCGCGAAGCAGCGCGGCGTGGCTGGCGCTGCCTGCTGCTGGAACAACGGGATTTCGCCTGGGGCACGTCCAGCCGATCGTCGAAAATGGTCCACGGCGGTTTGCGTTACATCGCCAAGGGCCAGTGGCGCCTGACCCGCGATTCGGTGCGCGAGCGCCAGCGGCTGCTCGACGAAGCGCCGGGGTTGGTCGAACCGATGAGTTTCATGATGCCGCACTATCGCGCAGGCTTTCCCGGGCCGCGTGTGCTCGGTGGATTGTTGTCGGTTTACGACGCCTTGGCCGGACGGCGCAGCCATCGTTTTCATGACGCGCAGCAACTGCGCTTTCTGGCGCCGGGGGTGAAGGAAAACGAGCTGCTTGGCGGCACCTGTTTTGTCGATGCATTGACCGATGACGCACGGCTGGTGATGCGCGTGTTGAGCGAAGCGCGGGCCGATGGCGCGGTGGTGTTCAACGGAGTGCGCGTCGAGCATCTGCTGCGCGAAGACGTGCGAGTGTGTGGAGTTCAGATAGAGGACTGCGAAGCCGGTGGGTCGCTGCAATTGCGTTGCGGCGTGCTGGCGGTAGCGACTGGTGCGTGGGCTGAGCGCTTGCGTTTGCCTGAGTCACCGCGACAACTTCGGCCATTGCGCGGCAGTCATTTGCTGCTGCCGGGTTGGCGTCTGCCAGTGGCGCAGGCGTTCACTTTTTTGCATGAGCGCGACCGTCGGCCGGTGTTCGTTTTTCCCTGGGAAGGGGCGACGGTTGTGGGCACCACCGACCTCGATCATCGCGAGGATCTGGACCAGAGCGCGAGCATCAGCGCCGAAGAACTCGACTATCTGCTGGCGGCTTGCAGGCAACAATTTCCCGGGGCCGAAGTGACGGCAACCGATGTGCTGTCGACCTGGTCGGGCGTGCGCCCGGTGGTAGGCAGCGCGGCGGGTGAACATCAAGGCAAACCGTCGAATGAAACCCGTGAGCACGTGCTGTGGCAGGAGCCGGGTTGCGTGACCCTGGCCGGCGGCAAACTGACGACATTTCGCCCGCAAGCCATCGAAGTGCTCAAGGCGTGTGCCGTCATGCTCGGTCGCCCTTTCGAGGATGATGCTGCGCCAGTTTTTGCTGCCGTACGACCGCTGACAATCCCCGGACTCAGCCCCCAACAGTGGCGACGTCTTGCTGGACGACACGGCCGTGACCTGCCGAGGCTGGCTCAGTTGGTCGCCGAGTTGGGGCACGACACTGTCGGCAACACCGATACGCTGTGGGCGGAACTGGCCTTTGCCTGTGAAGCGGAAATGGTCCTGCACCTCGATGACCTGCTGCTGCGCCGCACCCGTCTGGGCCTGTTGCTGGCGCGCGGTGGCGAAGATCACTTCGCCGCCATCCGCCAGCTCTGCCAGCCACGCCTGGGCTGGGACGATGCACACTGGCAGCAAGAGCTGCAGCGTTACCGGGCGTTGTGGCAACGCCATCACGGTTTGCCGGATGCCACGCCTTGATGCCCCTTGAAGAGAGCTCCATGGATAACCACCCGAACAAGCGTTACCTGCTGGCAATCGACAACGGCACCCAGAGCGTGCGCGCATTGCTCTTCGATTTGCAGGGCAATCTGCTCGGCAAAGGCAAGGTCGAGTTGCAGGCCTATTACTCGACGCAGCCGGGTTGGGCCGAGCAGGATCCGGAATACTACTGGGCGAAACTCGGCGAGGCCTGCCAGCAGGTGTGGGCGCAAACCGGGATTGATCGTTCGCAGATTGCCGGCGTCTCGCTGACCACTCAACGCGGCACGGTGATCAATGTCGATGCCGCGGGCAAACCGCTGCGTCCGGCGATTTTGTGGCTCGATCAGCGCCAGAGCGAAGTCGAGGGCGCGATCAAGGGGCCGTGGGGCTGGTTGTTCAAACTGGTCGGTGCGCAGGCCACCGTGGATTATTTTCGCGCCCAGGCCGAGGCCAACTGGATCGCGCGGCATCAGCCTGAGGTGTGGGCGGCGACCGACAAGTTTTTGCTGCTCTCGGGGTTTCTCACCCATCGTCTGTGTGGACGCTTTGTCGACTCGGTCGGTTGTTGCGTCGGCTACCTGCCGTTCGATTTCAAACGTCTGAAATGGGCCGCGCCGAGTGACTGGAAATGGCAAGCGCTGGCAGTGCGTTCGGAGCAATTACCGACGTTGCACAAACCTGGCGAAACCCTTGGCTACATCAGCGCTGAGGCCAGCCGCCACACCGGGATTCCCGAAGGCTTGCCGTTGATTGCGGCGGGCGCCGACAAGGCGTGCGAGGTGGTCGGTTCCGGCGTGGTCGATGCGAGCACCGTGTGCCTGTCCTACGGCACTACGGCGACGATCACCAGCACGCGCTCGCGCTATCTGGAAATCGTCCCGCTGATTCCGCCGTATCCGTCGGCGGTGCCGGATCAGTACAACTGCGAGGTGATGATTTATCGCGGTTACTGGATGGTCAGCTGGTTCAAGAACGAGTTCGGCCTGCGCGAGATGCAGCAGGCGAAAGAGCAGGGCATCGAGCCGGAGCAACTGTTTGATGCGCTGGTCAACGCGGTGCCGCCGGGATCGATGGGTCTGATGCTGCAACCCTATTGGTCGCCGGGGATTCGTGAGCCGGGTGTCGAGGCCAAAGGCGCGATGATCGGCTTCGGCGATGTGCACACCCGCGCGCATATTTACCGGGCGATTCTGGAAGGACTGGCGTATGCCTTGCGTCAGGGCATGGAGAAAATCGAGAAGCGCTCGAAGGTGTCGGTCAAGCGCCTGCGGGTGGCGGGTGGCGGCTCGCAGAGCGATGCGGCGATGCAGCTCACGGCGAACATTTTCGGTCTGCCGGCGGAGCGTCCGCATGTGTATGAAGCGTCCGGGCTGGGCGCGGCGATCTGCTGCGCGGTGGGGTTGGGCCTGTATGCGGATTTCCCGGCAGCGATAGCTGCAATGACCCGAGTCGGGACGGTATTCACCCCGCAACCCGAGGCGCAGCAAGTCTACGAACGTTTATACAAAGACGTGTATCTGCGCATGTATCGCCAGCTCAAGCCGTTGTACCAGAGCATCCGCAAAATCACCGGTTACCCCGCCTGAAGAAACACCTCCAATCCCCTTGTAGGAGTGAGCCTGCTCGCGATGGCGGTGTATCAGCCACCACGTTTTTTACTGACACGACGCTATCGCGAGCAGGCTCACTCCTACAGGGGGGGCGTGACGATTCTCATGTGGCGCTATCGGAGACTTTTTCTGGTGAGATTGGACAGTGTCAGTGCCGGGGGCGGTTGTTAGGCTCAACCCCCACAGCACATCCAATAAGAACTAAAAGCAATGAAGCTGACATTTCTCCTGTTGCTGCTTTGTGCAATGGCCCCGACAGCGTGGGGCTGGTCGAACCACACGGTGGGCAGCTATCTGGCGTTGCAGGCGCTGCCGGCCTTGCGTGATGCGCCGCCGGTAGAGGTTGAGCCGCTGGAGCGCTTTCTTGCCGATCAGTATCCGGCCGTGGTGGCTCTGCTGGAGCAACAGGAAAGCTTCGCCCGTGAGCACATCGCCCAGTACCCGCCGCGCCCCGACAACCTGAAGCTGCCCGCTGTGCCCGGTGACAATCTGCGCCACGCCTTTCTCACCGCGTTGCGGCTCAATCCGCGCATTCATCTGGCGATGGTCATTCAGCCGCTGCCGGGTCAGGACCTGCCCGAGCGTGAGCACCTGGCGGCCGATCAGGTGATGGTCGAGCAGACGTTATCGCCGTGGAATCGCCAGCGTTTCATCCGCGTGGCCAATGGCGAGAGAGTCGCGCCGCTGGCGGTGCTGGCGAGCGCTGCCGATGAGCCGGATTACGGTCATGACATCAACCTGTTCAGCGATAACCCCGGCGAGGTTGGTGCGCTGTATGGCTTCGGTCCGCAGCCGTTCGGCGATGCGCGTTTTCAATACAGCTCGCAGGCGCCGTTCCACATGGGCTTCTTCCATGAAAGCCCGGTGGTGTATGCCGCCGCCGGATTCCTCCAGCGCAGTTGGCCGGACTGGCGCGCCTATCAGTACCTGGGCCTGGCGCGACTGGCGTTTGCCACTGGCCATCCTTACTGGGGCTACCGCTTTCTCGGGTGGGGCGTGCACCACGTGCAGGACCTGACCCAGCCGTATCACGCCAAGCCGCTGCCCGGGGTCGAACTGCCCAGTCTGTTGCTGCTGGAAGGCAAGGCGCTGGCCGGTTTTGCGGATGACAAACAAGCCTCCATCGAACGCGTCGCCACCCGTCATATGGAAATCGAGAAGTATCAGGCGACCTGGCTGCGACGCCTGCTGCGTGCCGGTCAGCCGCATCCGATGCTCGATGCCTACGCCGATGTGGCCGAGGACAAACAGTATCCGCCGTACTCGGTGGACTACCTGCGAGACGTGGTCAGCGCCGAGTCGGTCGAGGACTCCGCCGCGTTCGATGAAGCCATCGGTCAATGGCTGGAGGCGACGCCAGTGACCAGCGATTTCAGCAGCGGCAACCAGCTGCAGCGCGAGACGTTCGAGCATCCGGCGCTCAATCAGCAGTTGTTCAAATTGCTCGGGCACTTCGGCGCGCACAGCCGGATTTATGTCAGTGCCGGATTGGCGCCCCCGCCATAGCGGTCATGCACCCCACAACAATAAAACCAGGGAAAGAGGAACAGATCATGAAAGCTCGATTTCGCCTGTCTGGCGTAGTGCTCCCCGGCGTCGGTCTGGCAGGGCTGCTGCAACTGTGCGCAGTCGATGGCGTGCAGGCCAAGGAGTTCAGCGTGCTGGACAATCAGGTCACCGGCTCGATCGACACGACCCTGTCCTATGGCCGTTTGTGGCGGGTGCAGGGCCGCGACAAGAACAACGATGACGTCAACACCAACGACGGCAATCGCAACTTCGACACCGGGCTGGTTTCCGAGGTGTACAAGATCACTTCGGAGCTTGAGGCCAACTACCAGAACTACGGAATGTTCCTGCGCGGCACCGCGTTCTACGACACGCAGTTGATGGACAAGCGCAACGATTACTACCGCAACAACGACCCGTCGCAGCCGAGTCAGAGCTACCCGCAGGACGATCGCTTCACCAGCCAGACCCGCGACATCGCCGGCAGCCGGATCGAGATGCTCGACGCTTATGTCTACGGCAACTGGGACGTGGCGCAGATGCCGGTCACCGCACGGGTCGGGCGTCAGGTGTTCAACTGGGGCGAGGGGATTTTCTATCGCGGCGGGATCAACACCACCAACCCGGTGGACGCCGCCAAGTACCGTTTGCCGGGCGCCGAGGTCAAGGAAGTGCTGATGCCGGTGGAGGCCTTGAGCTTCAACATCGGCCTCAGCGATTCGCTGACCCTGGAAAGCTTCTACCAGACCAACTGGAAGGAAACCCGTATCGACCCGGTCGGCACTTTCTACTCGCAGACCGACCTGTTCGCCGATGGCGGCAACACCGGTTACAACAACTTCAGCGGCACGGCGCTCGATACCCCGGTGCCGGGCTTCGGCAACGTCATCGGTCTGTACAGCGCACTGGGCAACAACCCATTGCTCGGCCCGGCGTTGAAAAGCACCGGCCTGTACGCCAACGGCGTGACCCCGGCCTACGGCAACACGCTCAAGGTGGCGTCGATCGGCAAGGACTACAACGCGCGCAATGACGGTCAGTTCGGCTTCGCCTTTCGCTACATCGCCGAGCAACTCAACAGCACCGAGTTCGGCCTCTACCTGGTCAACTACCACGCCAAGGAACCGACCATCGCCGCTGACCTCGGTGGCTACAAGGGCATCGACATGAATGCCCTGACCAACATGTTGTCCAGCGTTGCCGGCAGCCAGGCCGGGGCGCTGGCCAACGGTCTGGCGACTGCCGATGTGATGGGCAACATCCAGGCGCATCGGCGTTATGCCGAGGACATCCGCATGTACGGCTTCAGCTTCAACACGACTTTGGGCCAGGCCTCGGTGTTCGGTGAGATCGCCTATCGACCGAACCTGCCGATCGGCATTGCCGCGACCAACGATCTGATCGGCGACCTGGCCAACGGCGCGGCTACAGCGGTGACCGGCAAAGCGATCAATGTCGGCGGGCAGATGGTCACCCTCGACAGCCAGATCAACAACGCCGAACGCGTCGAAGCGTTCAACACCTCGCTGGGCAGCATCTACAACTTCGGCCCGACGCTGTCGTTCGACTCGATGTTCGGCATCTTCGAACTGGCCTCCGAGCACCTGCGCGGCAGCAGCCTGCAATACACCGCCTACGACGGCAGCACGCGTTACTACGCGGGCACCGGCAACACCTCCTATGTGTCCGGCGGTGATCGTGACGATCAGGTCAACCGCAACTCCTACAGCTACACGGTGATGTTCAACGGCACCTGGAACGACGTGTACGCCGGGGTCAACGTCTCGCCTTACGTCGTCTACAAGGACGACTTCAAGGGCAACAGCTATCAGGCCGGCAACACCATCGACGGGCGCAAGGCCTACACCCTGGGGATCAAGGCCAACTACCAGAACAAGCTCGAAGCCGAGGTGCAATACACCAACTTCTGGGGCGGCGGGCAGAACAACGGCATTCGCGACCGCGACAACGTCGGGTTCAACCTCAAGTACTTCCTTTGATATCCAGAACACAGGCGCACCCCCTTGTAGGAGTGAGCCTGCTCGCGATAGCGGATTTTCAGTCGCAGTAGATGTTGTCTGACACACCGCTATCGCGAGCAGGCTCACTCCTACAAGGGACTTGCGGTGATTTTCAGACCTCACTCCCATCTCGGAGATCGATCATGTTTTACCCATCACGACTCAGCAAAACCATGTTGGCGCTTGTTCTGGGCCTGACCGCCGGCAGCGCCCTCGCGGCCATCACCCCGCAACAAGCCGAACAACTGAAAACCACCCTCACGCCCATGGGCGCCGAGCGTGCCGGCAACGCTGCCGGCACCATTCCGGCCTGGACCGGTGGCATCACCCAGGCGCCAGCCGGTTACAAACCGGGTCAGCATCACCCGGATCCATACGCGGCGGACAAACCGCTGTTCACCATCACCAAGGCCAATCTGGATCAGTACAAGGCGCACCTCAGCCCCGGGCAGATCGCCCTGTTCAACAGCTACCCCGACACGTTCCAGATGCCGATCTATCCGTCGCGTCGTTCGGGTTCGGCACCGCAGTGGCTGTACGACAACACCTTGAAGAACGCGACGTCGGCCAAGCTGCTGGAGGGCGGCAGTGGGTTCGCAGATGCCTACGGCGGCGTGCCGTTCCCGGTGCCCAAGGATGGCGTCGAAGTGCTGTGGAACCACATCACCCGTTATCGCGGCATCTACGTGGTGCGCCGCGCGTCCGAAGCCCCGGTGCAGCGCAACGGCAGCTTTGCGCTGGTCACCTCGCAGCAGGAAGCCCTGTTCAATTTCTATCGTCCGGGCGGCCAGTATGCCGACCTGAAAAACATCCTGTTCTATTACCTCGCCTTCGTGAAAAGCCCGGCGCGACTGGCCGGTGGCGCAGCGCTAGTGCACGAGATGCTCGATCAGCTCAAGGACCCGCGTCAGGCCTGGGTCTACGATGCCGGCCAACGTCGGGTGCGCCGCGCGCCGAACCTTGCGTATGACACGCCGATCGCCTCGTCCGATGGCCTGCGCACCGCCGACGACACCGACCTGTTCAACGGCTCGCCGGATCGCTACGACTGGAAGCTCAAGGGCAAGCAGGAAATCTACATCCCCTACAACAACTACAAGGTCGGCAGCCCCGACGTGAAGTACGCGCAATTGCTGACCCCGGGCCACCTCAACCCGCAATTCACCCGCTATGAGCTGCACCGGGTGTGGGTGGTCGAGGGCAACCTCAAGCCGGGTGCGCGGCATATCTATTCCAAGCGCGTGCTGTTTCTTGACGAAGACAGCTGGGGCGCGGCGCTGGTCGATCAATACGATGGGCGAGGGGAGTTGTGGCGGGTGTCGATGGCCTACCTGAAAAACTTCTACGACCTGCCGACCACCTGGAGCGCACTGGACGTGTTCCACGACTTGCAGGCGCGCCGATACTACGTGCAGAACCTCGACAACGAAGAAGCCTCCACCGTGGACTTCTCGCAACCGGTACCGGAAGACGCGTATTTCATGCCGTCGGCGTTGCGCCAGCGCGGCACGCGGTGAGATGAACCTCGTTTCTTCTAAGGATCAGGCAGAGGTTTTCGAGTTGGTTTGTTAGTCTGCGATCGCTCATTTCACGGATTGCAGGAAGCCTTATGACCAGCATCACTATTCGACTTGATGAGCAGATGACAGAACAACTGCGTATCGCTGCCGCCCATAACTGCCATTTCATGGAAGACGAAGCGCGGCGGATTCTGGAGAACGCGTTGGCTACCGTTGATCAAGCCAGCGGGTTAGGTACTCGGATACGCAATCGATTCGGCGTCATGGGTGGGGTCGAGCTCGATCTGCCATCACGTTCAGAAAACCAAACACCGCTCACAAAAAAGCCCGCCGCCAGACCAAAACCATTGTGACGGCGGGCTTTTTACAGGGTGCAAAAAAATGGCGAGTGCACCGCACTCTCCACCTCTCGCATCAATCCGTCAGCACAACCTTGTCCAGCGCCCGGTTAACGGCCATTTCGGCGATCATCACGATTTGGGCGATGCCTTGCAGGGTCTTGCGGTGGCTGCCTTCGACCAGTGCCACATGATTGTTGAGCATGACGGTGGCGGAGCCGAGGGATTCGCTGGCGTCCACCAGCAGGGATTCGGTGTCGGCTTCGGGGTGAGCTTGATAGAGGGTGTTGGGTTTGTAGGGCGCGGCCATGATGTGGGCGGTGATTGGGCGCAGGTGATAATCGAGGGCGCGTTCGGCGGCTTCGTTGAAGCGTTTCGAGCCGGGACATTCGTAGGGGGATGCCGGATCCGGGATGATTGTGGGTTTGGTGAGCGGTGGGTTTGGCGTTACCTTGAACATGGTGACTAACCTCTTGGTTGAGGCCGCACCTTTTCGCCGCTAAGCAAAAGGGTGGCGGCTGTGCGCAAGTTAGCGGACCGGTAGTCACCTTAAACCCGGCGCACCCGAAGGTGCCATGCGCACAGCCACCATCAAGCGCAGGCGAGTGCCTGACTGGATTCGACTTGTGCAACCGTAAAGCGACTACCCGAGCCGCTAAGCTCGATCACTGGAAATCAGTGACGCAATCAAACTACGCAGCCAGCCCAAGGCGCACAAGCCGGCGGATTCTGGCGTAGCCGTAGGCAACGGCGCAAGGTTTTGTGGGTGTTTGGACGTGACGCGTGGTGTAGATAAACAGATATTCGGGAATGTGTTTAATTCCGATCAGATTTTGACGTAGTGACTGATTGGGTTGGATGCTTGGTCGCTACTCAGCGGCTTGAACTTAGCGGGCTTCCTACGATTGCGATAATTCGAAATGGCCATTCGAAATTGCCACCACGTCAATCTTCTACGGCTCAGCGCTGGACACGTCTAGATATCTTGATATATTCAAATTGGTTGAATTCTGAATATTCAATCAATTTGGTTGTTTTTTCTGTCGCGTTTTTTTTCGCAAAGTCAAGGGTTTTTCGATGAAAAATGGGATCGGTGTTATCACAGGTGACTTGTATAAATCCTCTGTAGGCTATGAGAGAGGCTTACCTTATCTAAAAAGTATGGAGTCTGTTCTTAATAAATTAAAAAACGTGGATATGTTTTCTATACAGAATATAGATATATTTCGAGGGGACTTTTTTCAAATTACGTTAAACGATCCAGCATACTTTCTTGATTTGGCAGTTTATCTTCGCGCTCGTTTAATATCTCTGAGCGATGATATTGAGACAAAGTATGATGCTCGGCTATCGCTTTCGTATAGTGAGGTGGATTTTTCTGCAGAGTTAAGGGATCGATCTTACTTTGAAGATGCGTATTTGCTTTCCGGTAGAGGGCTAGATGCTATGCCGAAAAACACAATGATGGGGTTTAACTCTACTATTGAAGGTTGGCATAGATCTTTTAATGGTCCAATTAAGTTGCTCGACTTTATAGTTGGGTCGCTTTCCAAGCCTCAGGCTCTAGTGCTGTCCGAGATTATCTTGGAGAGGAAGGTAAATGTTTTGGAATTGTCGGGAAAAACAAAAAAGACGCAACAAAATATCTACAAGCTTATGGATCGAGGGGGTATTAGGCAAGTTTATGATTTTTTGGAGTGGTCAAGAGATCAAATTCATTTTTTAAGGAGCTGAGATGAGTGTTTATTTGTTGCTTTCCCTTCTTTTACTAGGCCACGTTGTTTGTGATTTTTATTTTCAGTCAGAGGATGATGTAAGAAAGAAGAAATTTCCGATAAATAATAGGGTTCAAGAATTTTTTGTTGCTCACTCACTTCACGCTCTTACTCATTCTGTAGTAATTACTGCAATTTCTGTCGTATGGTTTTTTAGCAATACCGAGTCCTCTCGTCCATCCTCCATTGGAGAGCTCTTTAATATTTTTTTTGTTATCGGTGTAATCTTGTTCTTCAGCCACTTGTGTATTGACATGCTGAAAGAGTTTGTATCGGAAAGATTTGGTTCTTATGGTTCTGTAGTATTTTTGCTCGATCAGTTCGCTCATATTTCAATTATATTTTGGTTGGTTTTAAAGGTTTTTTATAGTGCGGAATATTTGAACGGTAAGAGCAATATCCAATTAGAATTGATCACATTAACGATTTTTGCTATTTCATTGGTGTTATTGCTTAGGCCTGCATCTATATTCATAGTTTTGTTTATGAGTGGTAAGAAGATAGGAGGTATGTCTGAAAGGATACAGATAACAAAAAGCTTTATGGCTGTGGCTTATTATTCAGAGCTGGCCAAGGAATATGCTTCAAAGTCGGGTGCTGAACTTCATGATGAGCTAAGAAAAAGCAAGGATAAGGCGGATGACTTGGTGACTTTTCTGAAGAATGGAACGCTTGAAGTGAGCACTGATAGTGCATTTGATTCGAATGGGGCGGGTAAATGGATCGGATATATTGAAAGGGTAATGATATTTGTTTTTTTTATTTTCAATCAGCCCGCTGCCATTGCCGGAATTATGGCAATTAAAACGGCGTTTCGCTTTAATGACCTGAAAGACGATAATGACAGCGCTCGATCGGAATACATCATGATCGGTACTTTTCTTAGTTTTTTTATCACGATGATAATTGCCGCCACAGCTAAGTTTTCAATTGAATCAATATGGGACGGCAGTCAAGTCAAAATTATGGATTTTGATATTTTGCACTGGCTGAATAGCTATATTTTTCGCTATTGAGAGTGCGAGGCGCGACTTTTCTGAGTTAAAACGTCCGGCGGAAAAAAATGCGAAAAATCCAATTTGGTTGAAAAACCATAAAACAAACGATTTGGTTGTTGCTTTGAATGTTTAAAAAAAAAATTGGTCAAGCATTTTTTTGGTTTTTTGCTAGGGCGGGTGAGTAGCAGGCCCACAGGTCCAGATGCCTACCACAATCTGTGTGAGGCATCTGGACCTGTGGACCTGCTCGCGAATGGAATCGCTGATTCACCTCTAAGGTGAAGGTCAAACTCGGAAATGACTCACCATCTGCTGCAACTGACCGCCCAGGCGCGCCAGTTCAACGCTGGAGGCGGCGGTCTCGTCGCTGGCGGCGGCGGTCTGTTCCGACACGTCGCGCACGTTGATGATGCTGCGGCTGATCTCTTCGGCCACGGCGCTTTGCTGTTCGGCAGCGGCAGCAATCTGCTGGTTCATCGACTGGATGTTCGACACCGTACGGGTGATGCTTTCCAGTGACAGGCCAGCCTTGCGGGTCAGGGCCACGCTGCTGTCGGTCAAGACGCGGCTGTTGTTCATCACGGCCGAAACCTGCTGAGTACCGTTCTGCAGACCGGCGACCAGGCCTTCGATTTCCTCGGTGGATTTCTGCGTACGCTGGGCCAGGCCACGGACTTCGTCGGCCACCACGGCAAAACCACGCCCGGCTTCACCGGCACGCGCCGCTTCGATGGCGGCGTTGAGCGCGAGCAGGTTGGTCTGTTCGGCCACGGCCTTGATCACGTCCATGACGCTGCCGATCTTGTCGCTCTCCTGTTGCAGCACGCTCATGGCTTCGGTGGAACGCACCACTTCGCTGGCCAGACGTTCGATCTGCGCGATGGCTTCGTTCACCACCTTGTCGCCTTCACGGGCTTCGCCATCAGCGGCGGCAGCGGCTTGCGAGGCTTCCTCGGCATTGCGCGCGACTTCCTGCACGGTGGCAGTCATTTCGTGCATCGCGGTGGCGACCTGATCGGTCTCGACCTTCTGGCTGTTCACGCCGGCGCTGGTTTGCTCGGTCACGGCCGAGAGTTCTTCGGCGGCGCTGGCGATCTGGGTGACGCCGTCGCGGATGCCGCTGATCAGGTCACGCAGGGTCACGCCCATGCGTGCGATGCCTTGTTGCAGCACGCCGAGTTCGTCGCGGCGGGTGACCGCGACGTTCTGGGTCAGGTCGCCGCTGGCGATGCGTTCGACCACGGCCAGGGTTTCTTGCAGAGGACGGGTGATCTGACGGGTGATGATCACGGCGGCAATCACACCGACCAACAGCGCCAACAGGGTGCTGATCAACTGGAAAGTACGGGCCTGGGCGCTTTCGATGTCGCGACGGTCGAGCTGGATCTGGTACAGCTGCTCGCTCGTGGTGACGATGGCGGCGCCCTGATCGGTCATCTCTTTACGTGCCTGCACCGATTCGCTGTTGGCGTTCTTGTACGCCTGCAGCGCGCTGCGGTAGTTGGTCAGGGCGGTTTCCAACTGACGCAGCGCGTCTTGTTGGGTCGCGGCGAAATGCACGTTCAGTTGCTTGAGGCTGGCAATCGCCACGTCCAGTTGGCCGACGGCTTTCTGCTCGGTTTCGGCGTTGGCGGCGGCGGTGTAGCCGCGCACTTCATAGCGCGCCAGGATGAACGCTTCCTTGGCTTCGGTGATGGCCTGGAACTGCTCGAAACGCTGCTCGCTCATGTCCATCTGACGGACGCGGTTGCTGATCGACTCGATCAGGTTGTAAGCCGTCTCGGCATTGGTGCTCATGACGTCGCGCGCGCTGTTACCGGTGCGGTAGGCGTTGCGCATCTTGTTCAGCGACGTCTGGTACTGGGCAATGGTCGCTGCCTGCTCCTTGAGCAGTTTGACGTTTTCCGGGCTCTTGAACTTGTTGATCAGCGCTTGCTGTTGCGCGGCAAAGCTTTCGAGGGTGGTCTGTACGTTCTGCGCGGCGGTTTCGTCGCCGTTGGTCAGCATGTATTGCAGGCGGACCACGCGCAGCTTGGTCAGGCCGGCGTTGAGCTGGGTGATGTCGCTCATCCAGTTGCTGCGGTCGATCAGACCGCCGAGGCTGGTCCAGCCGGTCAGGGCGAGGACGCAGGTCAGGGCCAGTACCAGGCCGAAGCCCAGACCCAATTTCATGTTCACGCTGATGTTGCCGAACCAGCTATTCATCACAATTCCTCCAGGAACGTAGAGCTTCTTGATCGTCGGTCAGGCTGGAAGATTGTTGTTTTTTTGAGCCAGCAAGGGTGTTAGCAGGACTGTATCGGCCGCAAACACGAGAG
This sequence comes from Pseudomonas sp. AD21, assembly GCF_002878485.1. Taxonomy (NCBI): domain Bacteria; kingdom Pseudomonadati; phylum Pseudomonadota; class Gammaproteobacteria; order Pseudomonadales; family Pseudomonadaceae; genus Pseudomonas; species Pseudomonas sp. AD21. Next base: position 990 of record NZ_NQYG01000080.1, on the reverse strand, counting down.
CTGAAAGGATTTTGTCCGTCGGAATTTGTAACAAAGGCTCTCCAAGACTTTTTTCACATGCGTTTCACCGACCACTTACGTGCGCTTCTCTACCCTTACCGCATCGTATTGACTGTGATGCATGCCGGCGAGGCGGCCCGATGTGGAATTGAGACTGAGTCTGTTCGGTGTCAAACGCTCGATCTCCCTGAGCGGATTGACCCGATATCGCAATACCTGGGTCGTGCTCGGCGCCTTGCTGCTGGTGATTCCGCTGACCTTGTGGCTGCTCGCCCCGGCGGCGGTGCCGGACCTGGCCCATGGCAATGTGTCCGGTGTCAAGGCGCTGGCGGCCGGGTGGGCCAAGGGCGACATGATTGTGCTGGTGCGTCACGTCGAGCGCTGCGACCACTCCCCGGCGCCGTGCTTGAGCGGTGATGACGGCATCACCGACCGCTCACGCAGTGTTGCGGTCAGTGTCGGTGCGCAGTTCGAGCATCTGGGCCTGAACAACGCCGATATTTATAACAGCCCAATGCTGCGCACCGTGCAGACGGCCGGCTACATGTTCAACCGCGCGGCCACCGGCGAAGACTGGCTGATCAGCTGCAAGGGCCGCATCTTGCAGGAAGCGCTGGCGCACAAGCTCCCGGGACGCAATCTGATCCTGGTGACCCACAGCGAATGCATGGCGGAGCTGGAAAAAGATTTGGATGTACCGATCTCGGACCCGGGATACGGCTCCTCGCTGTTCGTGTCCGCTGCGAACAAGGCTGCCCCGCGCATGCTTGGCTTCATTGAGGCCGCTGACTGGCACTCAGTGACCAGCCGATGAACTGACGCGTTTCCATCCCGTCAGCACACACAAAACCCGCCAGTTCCGGTAATGCCGATCAGTTAAGCGACCTCAGTGCTCAAAGCAACGACGATCAATTGTGGGGCTTGCTCGCGAAGACGTCGGTCCAGCAAACATTGATGTTGACTGCCCCACCGCTTTCGCGAGCAAGCCCG
>NZ_NQYG01000008.1:135476-190551 GCF_002878485.1 Pseudomonas sp. AD21 | reverse complement strand
CCCCTGTGGGAGCGGGCTTGCTCGCGAAGGCGGTGTGTCCGCGACATGAATGCTGACTGACACGACGCTTTCGCGAGCAAGCCTGCTCCCACATTTGCTTTGTAGTGGTCAGGCGACTGCCGGAGTCTTTTGAGAATGCGTTTCAGCCTCCAGTTCGCGCACCAACGGCAACACTCGCTTGCCGAAATACTCCACCTCCTCCTGAAAGTGCAGGAACCCCGCCAACACCAGATCCACCCCCACCGCCTTCAGCGCCACAATCCGTTCGGCAATCTGCAATGGCGTACCGATCAGGTTGGTCTTGAAGCCATCGTTGTATTGCACCAGATCCTCGAACGTCGATTTCGCCCAGTTACCCTCACCTTCCGGCGATGCCCTGCCCGCCTGCTTCGCCGCGTCGCCAAAAGCATTCACCGCTTCCGGATCAGCCTGCTCGATGATCTGCGCCAGTACGGCGCGCGCCTCTTCTTCGGTGTCACGGGCGATGACGAAGGCGTTGACGCCGATTTTCACCGAGTGATTGTTCGCCGCCGCCTTGGCACGAATGTCATCAACCTGCGCCTTGATCCCCTCGACGCTGTTGCCGTTGGTGAAATACCAGTCTGACACCCGTGCCGCCATGTCCCGCGCGGCACGTGAACTGCCGCCCTGGAAGATCTCCGGGCGCCCCAGCGGTTTGGGCTTGAGGCTGTAATTGTCGAACCGGTAGAAGTCGCCGCGAAAGCTGAAGTTGTCCTGACTCCAGATCCCGCGCAGCGAACGAATGAACTCCTCGGAACGCCGATAGCGTTCGTCGTGTTCCAGCCAGTGCTCGCCGATCGCCTGAAACTCGCCCTTGAACCAGCCACTGACAATGTTCACCGCGATCCGGCCGTTGGTGAGTTGATCGATGGTTGCCAATTGCTTGGCCGCCAGCGCCGGTTGCCATGGCCCCGGCAGAATCGCCGCGATCACTTTGAGCTTGCTGGTGGCGGCCAGCAGTGCGTGACTGAAAGCCACCGATTCATGCTGGAACTCGGCGCCGTAACCGGCAGTGAAGCGGATCTGCGTCAGCGCATATTCGAACCCCGCCGCTTCGGCGAGCTGCGCCAGTTTGCGGTTGTAGTCGATGCCCCAATCAGTGCGCTGCTCGATCTTGCTGACCACCAGACCACCACTGACGTTCGGCACCCAGTAGGCGAATTTCACGGCTTGCTTGCTCATTGGCGTGTCCTCGGGACATTGGGAAGGTCAAGGAGTCAGAGCAGCAAGCGTGCCAGCGTCCAGTCACCCGTTTTTATTGGGGTTGAGGCTGATGGAGTTGCATTGTTGGAGGGTGATTTGTTGTCGAGGTGTTGGGTGGGCAACAGTTGAATAGTCAGTGCCTGAGCTGGCCTCTTCGCGAGCAAGCCCGCTCCCACAGATGCAACATGTGGGAGTGGGCTTGCTCGCAAAGGCGTCCGACGGGTCGCCGCAAAAGCCGGATGCAGGTAACATGGCCGACCTCCCCGCAGCCCTTCTGCGCCCTGCCGAATAAGCCGACTCCATGCCTTTCGAACTCAGCGTTGACCTCACTACCCTGGCCGTTCTGGCCCTCGTCGCTTTCATTGCCGGTTTCATCGACGCCATCGCTGGCGGCGGCGGTCTGCTGACCACCCCGGCGCTGCTCACCGCCGGCTTGCCGCCGCACCTGGTACTGGGCACCAACAAGCTGAGTTCGACCTTCGGTTCGGCCACCGCCAGTTTCACTTTCTACCGGCGCAAGCTGTTCCACCCCCGGCAGTGGACGCACGCGATCATCGGCACCTTGGTCGGCGCACTGACCGGCGCCATCGTCGCCCACTATCTGCCAGCAGAATGGCTGAATAAAATGCTGCCAGTGATCGTGTTTGCCTGCGGCGTGTATCTGTTGTTCGGCGGCACGCCCAAAGCGCCGCTGGACAGCGATGCGCCGATCAAGAAGAAATGGCAGTCGAGTCAGGGCTTCAGCCTGGGTTTCTACGACGGCGTTGCCGGCCCCGGCACTGGCGCGTTCTGGACCGTCAGCAGCCTGCTGCTCTACCCGATCGATCTGGTCAAGGCCAGCGGCGTGGCGCGCAGCATGAACTTCGTCAGCAACATCGCGGCGCTGTCGGTGTTCGTGTTTTCCGGGCAAGTGGACTGGATCATCGGCCTGAGCATGGGCCTGTCGGTGATGGTCGGCGCGTTCTTCGGGGCGCGCACCGCGATCAGCGGTGGCGCCAAGTTCATTCGCCCGGTGTTCATCACCGTGGTGCTGGGGCTGACCGTGCGGTTAGCCTGGCAGCACTGGTTCAGCGTGGCCTGAACGCCGCGCCACGTAGACGTCGATCAGGTAACGGGCAATCGATTTTGACGCTGGCAACGGCGGCAGATCGTGCACGTTGAACCACTGGGCATCTTCGATCTCGTCTTCCTGACAGACAATCTCGCCACCGGCGTATTCGGCATGGAAGCCGAGCATCATCGAATGCGGGAACGGCCAGCACTGGCTGCCCATGTACTGGATGTTCTTCACCTCGATCTGCACTTCTTCGCGCACTTCGCGAACCAGGCACTCTTCCGCCGACTCGCCCGGCTCGGCAAAACCGGCCAGCGTGCTGTAAACCCCGGTGACAAAACGCGGTGAGCGCGCCAGCAGAATCTCGTCGCCGCGCGTGATCAGCACAATCATGCTCGGCGAAATGCGCGGATAACTGCGCAGGTCGCACGGCTGGCAATACATCGCCCGCTCGCGCGGCACCTGCGTCATCGCCTGCCCGCAGTTGCCGCAAAAGCGATGTTCGCGCGCCCAGGTGCCGATCTGCGCGGCATAACCCAGCACTTTGTAGACGGTGTGATCGCCATCGAGCATGAACGCCCGCAGGCCTTTCCAGTTGCAGCCCGGCACTTCGCTGGAACTGCGCAATTCCAGCAGAAACACCGGCTCGCCATCAAGGTGACCGATGCCGTGTTCGGCGAGGACTGACAGGTCCTGACGCTTGAGCCAATCGCGGGGGAACAGCGCGCCGTTGTCATCGAACAGAAAGCCTTCGGGGCTGCGCGCCACGGCCCAGCCGCCGGGTTGATCGGTGTCCAGTACTGCAGTGGTCCAACGAGCTGTCATGGTTTCTCAATCCAGAAATTCGGGTTTCTGTTTACTCATATGGGCGGCCATGGCCACGCGCAAGTCGGTGGATTGCAACATGGCGGCGTTCCAGGTGGCAACGTATTCGAGACCGTCGTCGATGCGATGGTCGCGCATGTAGCTGATCATTTCCTTGGTGCCAGTGACCGCAATCGGCGACTTGCCGGCGATGGCGCGGGCAATGTCCATCACGCCTTCGAGCAGCAGTTCCTTGTCACTGTACACGCGATTGACCAGGCCGATGCTGCGCGCCTCTTCGGCGCCAAAGGTGCGACCGGTATAAGCCAGTTCACGCAGCATGCCGTCACCGATGATCCGTGGCAACCGTTGCAAGGTGCCAACATCGGCGGCCATGCCGATGTCGATTTCCTTGATCGAGAATTGCGCGTCTTCAGCAGCGTAACGCATATCGCAGGCAGCGATCAGGTCGATCGCGCCGCCCAGGCAGTAGCCCTGAATCGCGGCCAGCACCGGTTTGCGACAGTTGTCGACAGCGTTGAACGAGGCCTGCAGGGTGAGGATCTTGCGCCGCAGCAGGCGCGCGTTACGGCCGACATCCTTGCCCAGTTCATTGGCGACGCCGGCGAGCATCATCAGGTCGATGCCGGAGGAAAAGTGTTTGCCGTTGCCGCTGAGCACCACCACCCGCACTTCGTCGGTGTCATCGATCCACTGGAAAATCTCGACGATCTCGCTCCAGAACGCGGCGTTCATCGAGTTGATCTTTTCCGGACGGTTGATCTGCACATGAGCGATGTTGTCGGCCAGTTCGACGCTGAAGGCGGTGTATTGAGACATGGCAGTGATCCTTTACCGGACAGAAAATGAGGCCCGAACTATAACAAGGCATCACAATGGCGGTTCGGCCAAATGCGGGACTGGGTCGAGAGATGTGGTGTCAGGGCCGGCCCCTTCGCGAGCAGGCTCACTCCTACAGGGATCGGTGGTGACTGCAGAATCCCTGTTCACTGAAGATCAATGTGGGAGCGAGCCTGCTCGCGAAGGGCCGCACCGCCGGTCTAACCGCCCTTTACCGCCACATACGCCGCCGTCTCATAAGGCACCGTCAGCACATGCCGGCCGCGCAACGCCGGCTCCGAGGCGATCAGTGCGCGGATCTGTTCATCGACCTTGTCGCGCTGCGCCTGAGGCAGCGCGGCAATGAAACTGGTGGAGCGCACCCGATTGAAAATCACGTCCTCGGGCGAGCCGGTGTGCCCATGGTGAAACTGCTGCAATTGCAGGCCCCCGAACGCCGGATGCGGGAACGCCTCGCGCCATTGGCCGGTGTAATAACGCGGCGTATCACCTTCCAGGGCGTTGACGATAGCGTCGAGTTTCGGCACCCAACTGATTTGTGTGTCACGCAGGTTCCAGATCAGGCCGAGCTTGCCGCCGGGCTTGAGCACCCGGGCAATCTCGGTCAAGGCCTCGGAGGTGGCGAACCAGTGAAATGCCTGGGCGCAGACCACCACGTCCACCGACGCGTCGGGCAATGGCAGATCCGTCGCGGTGCCGCTCACGGCCAGCACTTCGGGCCAGGCGGCGGAGAGTTTTTCCAGCATCTGCGCCACCGGCTCCACAGCGATCACCTGCGCGTCGGTGGCCGCCAGCCGCCCGGTGAACTTGCCAGTGCCGGCACCCAGATCGATGACCGTTTTGCGACTGTCCAGGCCTAACGTTTGCGTCAGCCACTGACTGACCTGCGGCGGATAGTCGGGGCGGCCTTTGACGTAGGTATCGGCGGCAGTTTTGTAGCCGGCGGCAGCGCAATGATGAACCTGATCTTTCATGGCAGTTCCTCGTGTGTCAGCGCGGCGGCATGGCAAGGCGCTGGATGGACGGCTGGCATTCCTGAGCATAACGCCACAATTTGCGCGTACCTTGAACAGAGCCTGACAAAGCAATGAATAAAATCCCGTGCTGTGGTGTTCAAAGTGAAACATAACCCTCTGTGGAGCCTTGCCCATGACTATCCGTTCCGTTATGTTCGCCGCCCCGTTGCTGCTGGTGACCGCGTTGTCCGCATCGATGGCGTTTGCCAACGGTGATGAAAGCGCGCCCGTGCAGAAACCCAACTGCCCCAAAGGCCAGGTCTGGGACAGCAAATCGAAGAAATGCGTGATGCAGACCAGCAGCGCCGTGCCGGATGCCGACCGTACCGACTACGCCTACAGATTGGCCAAGGACGGTCGGTACGAAGAGGCCCTTGCCCTGCTCGACACCCTGAAACAGCCGAACACCGCCAAGGCCCTCAATTACCGCGGTTACGCCACACGAAAACTGGGGCACACCGATGAAGGCATCAGCTATTACCTGCAGTCAGTAAAACTCGATCCGCAATACGCGCAAGTACGCGAATATCTCGGCGAAGCCTATGTGATCAAAGGCCGCGTCGACCTGGCGCAGGAACAGTTGCAGCAGATCAAATCGATATGCGGTATGTCCTGCGAGGAATACCAGGACCTGGCCGAAGCCATCAACGATTCATCGAAAACCTGAAATCAATAAAGGAACGCCATCATCGTCAGCGATCAGGCATTCAGAGCAGAACTCGGACAGCACCTGGCGCGTTTGTGGCGCTACGGTCTGCTGCTGTCGCGCAATCGGCACGTGGCCGAGGATCTGGTGCAGGCGACCTGTGTGCGGGCGCTGGAACGTGCCGGTCAATACGTGGCCGGCACACGCATGGATCGCTGGCTGCTGAGCATCCTGCATTCGATCTGGCTCAACGAAGTACGCGCACGCCGGGTGCGTCAGGGCGCGGGCCAGGTCGATGCAGACGGTCAACTGGCCATCGATGGCGAGTACGCCGCGCAGACGCACGTGATGGCGGCGCAGGTGATCCGCCGGGTCGATGCCTTGCCCGAAGCCCAGCGCGAAACCGTATACCTGGCCTATATCGAAGGGTTGTCCTACCGCGAGGTCGCCGAGATCCTGCAAGTGCCGATCGGGACGGTCATGAGTCGCCTGGCCACCGCGCGCCTGAAACTGGCGCAATACCCGCCCCTGCAAGCCGTACCGAAATCCACCGGAGGTGATCACCCATGAACAAGCCCTCCGACGAACAACTGACGGCCTACCTCGATGACGAACTGGACCCGGCCTATCGCAGCCAGCTCGACAGCGCGATTGCCGACGACTCGTTGCTCAGTCTGCGCGTGCAATGGCTCGACCGCAGCAGCCTGCCGTACAAAGAGGCCTATGACGAGCTGGCGCAACAGGCGCCACTGGAGCGTTTGCAAGCACGCCTCGATGCCATCGCCGCGCCTCAGCGGCCGGGCCTGAGCCGTCGCTGGTTTATCGGCGCGACCGCTGCTGGCCTGCTGGCTGGCGGCGTGTTGGCCGATCGGCTGTTTATCGCCTGGCAGGCGCAACAAGCGCATAACTGGCGCGCGCTGGTCGGCGATTACATGGCGCTCTATGTGCCGCAGACCCTCGATCACTTGCCGAGCGACGAAGCCAGTCAACGCGCGCAACTGCGCACGGTGGACGCACGGCTGGGGTTGAATCTGTCACCGGCACTGGTGACGTTGCCGGGCGCCGAACTCAAGCGGGCACAGATGCTTGAGTACGACGGCGTGCCGATTGCACAGTTGACCTATCTGGACGCGAAGCATGGCCCGCTGGCCCTGTGTGTCACGCGGTCCAACAGCGGCAGCCGGCCACTGGCGCACGAACGGCGGCATGAGATGAACGTGGTGTACTGGGCCGAAGGCGAGCACGCGTGGATGTTGATCGGGCACAACCCGGCGCTGGAGCTGGAGGAGCGGGCAAAACACTTGATCGAAAAGTTGGGCGCGTAAATGCCGCTCCACTATGCTGGACCGGTGATTATCCAAGGAGGCCCCACCGATGCAGATTTCACCCCGCACCGCCCTGCTGGTCATTGACGTGCAGAACGACTTCACCCCCGGCGGCCAATTGGCCGTGCCCGAAGGCGATCTGATTGTGCCGCTGATCAATCGCCTGGGCGGCCTGTTCAAACAGGTGGTCATTGCCCAGGACTGGCACCCGACCGGCCACGCCTCGTTCGCCTCAAGTCACCCCGGGCGCAAGCCTTACGAGGTGATTCAGTTGCCCTACGGCGAACAGACACTCTGGCCGGAGCATTGTGTACAAGGCACGGCCGGCGCCGAGTTCCACCCGGCGCTGGATCTGCCCCACGCGCAACTGATCATTCGCAAAGGCTGCAATCCGGATATCGACAGTTATTCGGCGTTTCTCGAAGCGGACCGGCGCACCACCACAGGGCTGGCCGGTTATCTGAAGGAGCGCGGTATCGACACGGTCTATATGGTCGGTCTGGCACTGGATTTCTGCGTGATGTTTTCCGCGCTGGATGCCCGGGCGGCCGGATTCAATACGTTTGTGCTGCTGGATGCCTGCCGCGCCATTGACAGGGACGGATCACTGGCGGCGGCCATGGAGCGGATGCAGACCGCCGGGGTTGGCCTGATTCAATCGAACCAACTGATCTGACCGACGCGTTCCCCCTCCCTGTAGGAGTGAGCCTGCTCGCGATAGCGGTGTGTCAGTCACCCGATATTTGGCTGACCCACAGCTTTCGCGAGCAAGCCCGCTCCCACAGGTTTCGGGTCAAGCCATGTCAGGCAACCACAACCGGAACCGCGCCCCACCCAACGGCGAGTTCTCTACCGTCAACGTCCCACCCTGCGCCTCCAGCGCCCGGCGGCTGATTGCCAACCCGAGACCAAACCCACCTGTAGCCCGGTCGCGGCTGCGGTCAAGCCGATAGAACGGTTCGAAAATCCGCTCACGCTCGTCATCCGGGATACCGATACCATCGTCGTCGACCCAGATCTCGCAGCCATCGGGACTGACCTGCACGCCAATCTGAATGCGCTTCTCGCAATAGCGCATGGCATTGCGCAGCAGGTTCTGGATGGCCCGCGCGGTCAGGCGCGGATCCAGCGAAAACCGTTCGAGCTGACCGTGCAAAAGCACATCAATAACGATGTCCGGTGAGTCCAGTTCTTCATCGACGCTGCCCAGAATGCTGTCGATGAACTCGTCCAGCGAGACCTCGATCTGCTCGGGCAATTGCGCCGGATTCTGCAGGCGGCTGTAGGACAACAGCTCCAGCACCAACTCATCCAGTTCACGAATGTGCGCCACCAGCCCCTGCAGGCGCTCGCGGCTGGTCGCCGGCAAGTCATCGGAGAGCGCCAGCGCCAGACCGAAATCCAGCCGGGTCAGCGGCGTGCGCAATTCGTGGGACACCGCGTTGAGCAAGTCACGCTGTTGGTTGAGCAGGTTCTCGATGTCGCCGGCCATGGTGTCGAAGACATTGGCCAGGCTGCCGATGTTGGAGCTGGCCGGGATCTGCGTGCGCTCACTCAGGTGACCCTTGCCGAAGCGTTCGGCAGCGCCCTTGAGGCGTTCCAGGTCGCGCCAGTGCGGGCGAATCCACAGCAGCAGGCAGGCGAGCATGCTCGCGCCGATCAGCACGTTGATGCTCCAGTACAGCAGATTGACGTCCATCGGGTCCGGCGGAACTACCATTTGCACGGCGACGTCTTCGTTCAGCGGCGCAACCGCCAATGTTCGCCAGCCCCAGTCCCCGATGCGCACCACGTTTTCTCCGCGACGCAAACGCGCCTGCTCGGCGGCGGTGAACTCGGCGTTGTCGATGCGCGCCAGCACAATGTGCAGCGGCTGGAAGTCCTTGTCCATCGACTGCGCCAGTGCCGGCCATTGATCATGCGGCACCGCGTGAAACTGGCGGGTGATCAGCGATTGCAGGCCACGCGAGTAATCGAGGTTATAGGCGATGAAGCGATCACGGAACGCCATGATCACCAGATCCGGCACCAGGTAGATCGCCGCGCTGTAGGAAACAATCGTCACCAGATACAGGCGAAAGAGGATTCTGAACATCAGCTCAGCATTCCCATTCGGAACGACTGAACAAGTAACCCTTGCCCCACACGGTCTTGATCTTGCGCGCCTCGCCGGCGTGGTCGTCGAACTTGCGCCGCAACTTGGAAATCGCCACATCCACCGAGCGGTCGGTACCGTTGAACTCGATGCCGCGCAGGCGTTGCAGGATCTGATCGCGGCTCAGCACTTCGCCGGCATGCCGGGCCAGCACCACCAGCAAATTATATTCGCCGCTGGACAGCTCCACGGGCTGCTCGCGCCAGGTCACGGTGCGTTCGGACAGGTCGATGCACAGGTTGCCCATGACGATCCGGTCATTGACGGTCATTGGTTCACCGAGGCTGCTGCGGCGCAGCAAGGTACGCACTCGGGCCAGCAGAACCCGTGGCTCGCACGGTTTGGTGACGTAATCGTCAGCGCCCATTTCCAGGCCCAGCACCTGATCGTGGCTGTCATCGCGGGCGGTGAGCATCAGGATCGGCAACGTCGCCGAATCCGCCCGCAGCAAACGGCAGACCTGCAGACCGTCGAGGCCGGGCAGCATCAGGTCGAGGATCACCAGGTCGGGCGGGTTGATCCGTGCCCGTTCACGCACATGGTCGCCACGCCCGATCACGCTGACGGAATAGCCGTTGCGCTCCAGGTAGCTGGAAATCAGTTCGGCGAGGGCGGTGTCGTCTTCGACCAGGAGGATGTTGGGCATGGGGTGTTCCAAGGAAAGTGCAGTGGCGACTGCTCGCGATGGCGGTTTATCTGTCGCAATAAATTTCAAGGCGTAAAGGATATACGCCCTCACCCGTCCCTGAGTAAAACCCTTACACAATTTCACACAGCGCCTACAAAGCTTCACCGCTACCCTCGGCGTCTGACCGTAGGATGCGGGCTTCAATATTGGGGGTGGTACATGTCGAAAAATCTGCTGGCCGGGCTCGGCCTGATCGCAATCGCACTGTCGCTGAGTGCCTGTGATTCGTCCTCTAAAGCCGAAGAGGAAGCGCCGCCGGCCACCGTGCGCATCGAAACCATCGAGGCCCGCCCCCTGACGATCAGCAGCGAACTGAGCGGGCGCATCGCCGCGCCACGCATCGCCGAAGTGCGTGCACGGGTGGCCGGTGTGGTGCTGCAACGCACCTTCCGCGAAGGCAGCGACGTGAAAAAGGGTGATGTGCTGTTCCGCATCGACCCGGCGCCGTTCAAGGCTGACCTCGACAGCGCCGAAGCCGCGCTGCGCAAGGCCGAGGCCAACGCGTTCCAGGCAAAGTTGCAGGAGCAGCGTTACGCGCAGTTGATCGACGATAAAGCCATCAGCGCTCAGGATTACGACAACGCACGCGCCAATGCCCGGCAAACCGCTGCCGATGTAGCCGGCAACAAGGCGGCGGTGGAGCGCGCGAAATTGAACTTGGGCTACGCCACCGTCACCGCGCCGATTTCCGGGCGTGTCGGGCGTGCACTGGTCACCGAAGGTGCGCTGGTCGGGCAGAACGAAACCACGCCCTTGGCGCTGATTCAGCAGCTCAACCCGATCCACGCTGACCTCACCCAGTCGACCCGTGAACTGAATGAACTGCGCCGCGCCTTCCGTTCCGGGCAATTGCAGGCAGTCGGTCAGGACCAGGTGAAAGCCACGCTGATTCAGGATGACGGCAGCCTCTACCCGTTGCCGGGCAAGCTGCTGTTCAGCGACATCACCGTCGACCCGGGCACTGGCCAGATCATTCTGCGCAGCGAATTTCCCAACCCGGACCTCGACCTGCTGCCGGGCAGCTTCATCCGCGTACGCCTGCAACAAGCGACCATCGAGCACGGCATCACTGTGCCACAGCGTGCAGTGCAGCGTGACAGCGCGGGTATCGCCCAAGTGCTGACCGTCGATGAGCAGATGCGTGTGGCCCAGCAACCGGTGCAACTGGGCGCGGTGCAGAACGACCGCTGGATCGTCACCGGCGGCCTCAAGCCCGGCGACCGCATTGTCATCGAAGGCCTGCAACACGCCCGTCCCGGCGAAAAAGTGCAGATCGACGACACCCCTCTTCCACTTGCCCAGACCACTGGTCAGTAAGCAGGACGCTTCTATATGCCGCAGTTTTTTATCGATCGCCCGGTGTTCGCCTGGGTCGTCGCCCTGTTCATCCTGCTGGCCGGTGCGCTGTCCATTCCGCAATTGCCGGTGGCGCAATACCCGGACGTTGCACCGCCGCAGATCGAAATCTACGCCGTGTACCCTGGCGCCTCGGCGCAGACCGTCGATGAAAGTGTGGTCAGCCTGATCGAGGAAGAGCTCAACGGTGCCGATCACCTGCTGTACTTCGAATCGCAGAGCAGCCTCGGCAGTGCCACAATCAAGGCCACTTTCCAGCCGGGCACCAACCCGGAGCTGGCTCAGGTCGATGTGCAGAATCGCCTCAAAGTGGTCGAGTCACGGCTGCCGCAAGCGGTGAACCAGCAAGGTTTGCAGGTGGAGAAAGTGTCTGCCGGCTTCCTGTTGCTGATCACCCTGACCTCCAGCGACGGCAAACTCGATGACGTGGCGCTCAGTGACTATCTGGCGCGCAACGTGATGAACGAGATCAAACGCATCGATGGCGTCGGCAAGGCGCAACTGTACGGCGCCGAGCGGGCGATGCGGATCTGGATCGATCCGCAGAAGCTGATCGGTTTCAACCTGACGCCGGCCGACGTCAACGCCGCCATCGTCGCGCAAAACGCCCAGGTATCGGCAGGCAGCATTGGCGACTTGCCCAATCCCTCCGCCCAGGAAATCACCGCAACGATTCTGGTGAAAGGTCAGCTGTCGACCCCGGAAGAGTTCGCCGACATCGTGCTCAAGGCCAATCGTGACGGTTCCACCGTACGCATCGGTGACGTGGCGCGGGTCGAGATTGGCAGTCAGGAATACCAGTTCGGCACGCGCCTGAACGGCAAGCCGTCGACCGCCGTCGGCGTGCAGTTGGCACCGGGGGCCAATGCGCTGGCGACCGCGACCTTGATCCGGGCGAAGATGGACGAGCTGTCGCGCTACTTCCCGGCCGGTGTCGAATACAAGATTCCCTACGACACTTCGCCATTCGTGAAGGTCTCGATCACCAAGGTTGTCTACACACTCGGCGAAGCGATGCTGCTGGTGTTTGCGGTGATGTTCCTGTTTCTGCAGAACATCCGCTACACGCTGATCCCGACGCTGGTGGTGCCCGTGGCCTTGATGGGCACTTTCGCCACCATGCTCGCGCTGGGTTTCTCGATCAACGTGCTGACCATGTTCGGCATGGTGCTGGCCATCGGTATTCTGGTGGACGACGCCATCGTCGTGGTGGAAAACGTCGAACGGATCATGGCTACCGAAGGCCTGTCGCCGAAAGAGGCGACGCGCAAGGCGATGAAGCAGATCACCGGGGCTATCATCGGCATCACCCTGGTGCTGGTGGCGGTGTTCATCCCGATGGCGTTCATGCAGGGCTCGGTGGGCGTGATCTACCGGCAGTTCTCGCTGTCGATGGCGACCTCGATCCTGTTCTCGGCGTTTCTTGCGCTGACCCTGACCCCGGCACTGTGTGCAACGCTGCTCAAGCCGATTGCCAAGGGCGAGCATCACGAGAAGAGCGGTTTCTTTGGCTGGTTCAACCGCCGCTTCGAACAATTGACCGATCGTTATCAAGGCTGGGTTGGCTACGCATTGAAGCGTAGCGGGCGTTATCTGTTGATCTACGTTGTGTTGCTGGTCGGCCTGGGCCTGTGCTTTGCGCGACTGCCCTCCTCGTTCCTGCCGGTGGAGGATCAGGGTTACACCATCACTGACATTCAACTGCCACCCGGCGCGACCAAAAACCGTACGGTGCAGGTGGCCGAACAGCTGGAGGCGCATAACGCCGGCGAGCCGGGTATCAGTGACAGCGTGGTGATTCTGGGCTTCAGCTTCTCCGGCAGCGGACAGAACGCAGCACTGGCGTTCTCCACGCTCAAGGACTGGTCACAACGCGGCGGCGATGACTCGGCCAGCTCCATTGCCGATCGTGCCAACATCGCCCTGAGCCAGATCAAGGACGCCATGGCTTTCTCCGTGTTGCCGCCACCGGTGGACGGCCTCGGTACGTCGAGCGGTTTCGAGTTCCGCCTGCAGGATCGCGGCGGCCTCGGCCACGCCACGTTGATGCAGGCGCGCGGCGAGTTGCTCGCCGCTGCGGAAAAAAGCCCGGTACTGATGAACGTGCGTGAAAGCGCGCTGGCCGAAGCGCCGCAGGTGCAACTGGAAGTAGACCGCAAGCAGGCCAACGCGCTGGGTGTGTCGTTCGCTGACATCGGCAACGTACTGTCCACCGCCGTGGGTTCCTCGTACATCAACGACTTCCCCAATCAGGGGCGCATGCAGCGGGTGGTGGTACAGGCCGAAGGCGATCAGCGCAGTCAGGTCGATGATCTGCTGAAAATGCACGTGCGCAACAACACCGGGCACATGGTGCCGCTGTCGGCGTTCGTTCAGGCGAAATGGACGCAAGGCCCGGCGCAACTGACCCGTTACAACGGTTACCCGGCGATCGCGATTTCCGGCGAACCGTCGCCGGGGCACAGTACCGGTGAAGCGATGGCGGAGATTGAACGGCTGGTCGCTCAAGGGCCGAAAGGTCTGGGTCAGGAGTGGACCGGGCTGTCGTTGCAGGAACGTTTGTCCGGCAGCCAGGCGCCGATCCTGCTCGGCCTGTCGTTGCTGATCGTGTTCCTGTGCCTGGCGGCACTTTACGAGAGCTGGTCGATTCCGACTTCGGTGCTGCTGGTGGTGCCGCTGGGCGTGCTCGGCGCAGTGCTGGCGGTGACCTTGCGCGGGATGCCCAACGACGTGTTCTTCAAGGTCGGGCTGATTACCATCATCGGTCTGTCGGCGAAGAACGCGATCCTGATCATCGAATTCGCCAAGAGCCTTTATGACGAGGGACACGACCTGATCGATGCGACGTTGCAGGCAGCGCGCCTGCGTCTGCGCCCGATCGTCATGACCTCGCTGGCGTTCATCCTGGGCGTGGTGCCGTTGGCCATCGCCACCGGCGCCAGTTCGGCGAGCCAGCAAGCCATCGGCACCGGGGTGATCGGCGGGATGATCACGGCAACGCTGGCGGTGATCTTTGTGCCGTTGTTTTTCGTGGTGGTGATGAAGCTGGTACAGCGTTTCACCAAACCCCACTAACCCCACTGTAGGAGCTGCCGAAGGTTCGGGCCGCGATCGGACGATCTTTTGATTTTGTTTCAGATCAAAAGATCGTCCGATCGCGGCCCGAACCTGCGGCAGCTCCTACAAAAGCACTGCTGCGTGCGCTAAGGTTCCGGGATTGATCATCACTGTGAGTCCTCATGCGCTTTCTCGCCCGCACCCACCCTCGCCTGTCCGCCGCCGCTCTGGTGGGCCTTGCCACCGGCCTGCTGGTCCCTGCCGATTCGATCATCAGCAAAATACTGATTGGCTGGAATGCCGGCGTCTGGACCTACCTGATCCTGATGTTCTGGTTGACCGTTCGGGCGAAGGCGCCGGACGTCAAACGTATCGCCGTCATCGAAGACGAAAACGCCGGGCTGGTATTGTTCGTGGTGTGTATCGCGGCGTTGGCCAGCCTGGCCGCCATCACCCTGGAGCTGGCCGGCACCAAAGATCTGGATACCCATCGCAAACTTCTGCATTACGCGTTCACCGCCCTCACCGTCGTAGGTTCGTGGCTGGTGATCGGGGTGATTTTCAGCGTGCACTACGCCCGGCTGTTTTACACCTGGGACGGCAAGGAGCCGGCACTGCGCTTTGCCGAGGGCCTGACAACACCCAATTACTGGGACTTCCTGTATTTCTCGTTCACCATCGGGGTCGCGGTACAGACGGCCGATGTCGGCGTCGCCACTCGCGACATTCGCAAGATCGTACTGGCACAGTCATTGATCGGGTTTGTGTTCAACACGGCGATTCTGGGCTTCTCGATCAATATTGCGGCAGGGTTGTTCGGTTGAAGGTCATTCACAAACACAAGAATCGACGCCAATAAAAAATCACATAAAAACGGCGATGTATACCTGTAAAGTCTGACAGTTTACAGCTTCGCCTGGCTGGCATCTCATAGGCTATCCCGCCTGTATTGAATGGCGAGATATCCTTTGTCATGACAGCGGAGGCTGGATTTATGAACGCATTAGCAAAAGTGCCATACCAATCAGTGATGGCAGGCACATGTAAAGGAACAATCAATGTAACAGAGCCTTACGAGGCCGGCATGGTAATACTGTCTGAGGCGACCTACCCCCCGCCTCATGGTGAGGCACATGTCATGCAGGCCATACAGCGGGGGTCAGCCCCGGATTATAAAACCAAGGAAGTCACGGTTTCTTTTACCAAGGGTCTCGCGAACGACAGATATGCATTGCTTCCTGGCTCTCCTAGCGTCCAGGTAATTTTTGTCGATAGTTCTACACCGGGTACACCAATCTCCTATACCAACAACAATGGAATAGCTGAACTCGCATTCGACGCTAATAAGTCCATTTTCAGTGGCATTATTAACGCCACACTCGAAAATCGGGATGAGGACACAATTAGAACCGTCAATCTGTACGTCGAATTTGAAGCCCTGCCAACACCACCTATGCGGCGAATTCCGCGTCCACCGTCATCCCGCAGGGGCCCATGCTGATTGATCGACGCCAGGCCGGTTAGGCATCTAAAAGAAAAGGAGGCCGAAGCCTCCTTTTCTCGTTTCCAGTATGCCGATCAGAACGCGTATCGCAAGCCCAGGGTCAATCCGGCGGGTTGACGGAAGTTCTTGCCGTCGCTGTATTCATAGTCGGCATGCATTTGCAGGTTTTTCGATACCGATGCCGAGACACCGGCTCCGACCATTCCCCGTGCCCCGGAAAGATCGTTCTTGAACACGTTGTCATTGACCTTCACTTCGTTGTTTTTGGCGAACTCATAGCCGCCACCCACCCGCAGATAAGGTTGCACTTCAACGTCATTGTTCAGTTTGAAATTGCGACCTGCCGTCACACCCGCTTCACCGAGGAGTGAACGTGCGCGGCCACCGTCTGCCTGCAAATCGTTGTCCAGCGAAAAATCCTTGCCCTGAATGACCACGGCCGACCACTTGGTGAAGGGCTCGACGAAATAACCGTCGTCAAGCTTGACGTGCCGACCGAATTCCACCGATCCACCGACCCCCGTGTTGTCATAGTCGCCTTTGGCCCGGGCGCCGTCGCTCAGGCTGACCTTCGCTTCGTTGCGAAACCGGTTCACTTTCAACACGGCATCGGCGTAATAACCGCTGTTTGCATCCAGCCAGGTGGCGTAAGTGCCCAGGTAGTAACTGTCGACATTACCCGACGTGCCCGCATTCAGATCGAGGTCGGACTTGCTGTGGCCGCCCATCACACCAACCAGCCACTGACCGTCCCCTACCGGCAGGGTGGTGTCAGCCCCCAGGGTGAACCCCACCTGACTCTGCCGGTAGCCGACACCGGATCCGTCAGCGATCTGATATTGATTGCCATAGGTCCGCCCCCAGGCGCCGCCCTGCCCGCCATTGAAACGCAACTCACCCATCCGGCTGCGCAACGAGGTCAGCTCGCCATACCAGGTCGGCAGAGGCGTATTGAACAGTGCCAGTACCGAGCGTGCGCCCGGGCTGACAATGCGAGAGGTCGGGTCAAGAATCCAGTCGTTGCCACTCTTGGCCAAGGCGTAGGAATACGCGCCTTGATCGACGACATTGCCCTGCAGCGAAAATTGTGCGGAGCCACCGTTGGTCTTGACCACCGTCACTGGCTGACCCGCAGGCGGTTCCGTACCGCTGCTGGCAATGAGCAATTCGTGCGAACCGCTGGCCGTGCCGGTGACGTTGAGCAAATCGGTCTGGCCGGTCGCCAGATCGGTACCCATGATGAAATGGCCGTTGCCGGACAGATTGGTCACATCCAGTTGATAGAACGCGTTGTCTGCCCCGAACTTGACCGAGCCACCATTGAGCACAAGATTTCCGACCTGGCTGTTATCCACCAGCACCCATTGTGAGTTGTCGTTGATCGTGGCGTTGGCCACGTTTCCAAGCCGGCCAGTCAGCACCGAATTGTTCTGCAAGGTCAGCCCGAACGTGCTGCCCGCCTCCGTCACGATATCGCCATTGAGTGTACTGCTGTTGACGGTCATTGAAACATCGGAACCGCCCCTGACCTCAACCAAGGTGTTATTGCCCGCCAGAAGTCTGGAGTTGGAAAGTGTCAATGTCGCGGTGGTCCGCTCGACATTAGCGAAATCCACCAGAATGGCAGAACCGTTTTTACCCTGAACAGTGGTGTTGTCCAGATTCAACGTGGCGGGTGCTACACCTGTTACATCCAGCGCGATGAAGACACCGTTCTGAGCGCCCGTGAGGGTACTGTTTCTGGCAACGGCATCAGCACTCTGCAGCCACAGGCCATAACCCGAAGGGCCGGTTCCCTCAAGGGTCGAGTCGACGACATTGATCAGGCTGTGGGAGGTGGCCAGGGCGCCAGCGGTCACGCCGGTGATGATGCTGTTATTGGTGATATTGGCTGTCGAGCCCGCCTGCGTGCCGAACACGCGCGCCGCCGACAGACCGATTCTGTCCGCATTGATCGTGCTGTTGTCGACGTTGCCCAGACTTGAGACAAGCTGCAAACCCGCTCGGGCACCCACGCTCGACAGGTTGGCGCCGCTCAGATTCACCGTCGAGTTGTTGGTGGCACTGATACCCTGAGTTCGGCTACCAGCGTTGACATTCACCGTCGAGCGGTTGGCGGTGATTGCCAGGGTCTCGGCATTGTTGACGTTCAGCGTGGCATTTTGAGTGAGATCCCAGCGTTCGATGGCATCTCCTGTATTGACGTTCGCGGTGCCCCCTACTACGGGTGCTGCACTGGCAAAGGAAGAAATCACAAGAAATGGCAAGCACAGTCCTTTCAATGAAAAGCCACGGAACGAACGTAAATACATACTGGTCACCTGCTCCGAAAAATAAACGATCGAATACGACGAGATGCCCGGCATCTCGTTTCTGAAGGGGTGCAAGGCTATAGAGCAATTACTTTGTTATCTGTAGGACTTATCCTTTTCTCATGAGCGATAACTCTATGCACACGAAGATTAAAACGCAGATGTGAACATGAGGGCGTGAAACAAATACACGCCCCCATTGATTCACACGTCAATCAAGGACTGACTTCTTCACAAAATTTACCTTCGTTATTGACCAGGAATACGGCGTGAATGGCAGGTGTCGATTCCGGTAGAACGCTGGAGATTGCGTAGGTCAGTTTGCCCCAGCCTGCTGATACAGGTTTCAGATGAGTTGCGTATACGCCGATTTCGAACACCATATCTTTAACCGGATCCGGAACCGGTTGGTCAACAACTTGCACGCGGGTTCCCGGAATAGGAACGGTAGCGTTTTCATCCGAGAACCCTTCCCAAGTCAAAGTCACTGTGCGCCCGACAACCATTGAAGGACTTTGCGGCACAGTCACTTTGAGGTTGCGTCGAGTAGTACCATCCCCATTCGGCGGGAAGTTCAATGTCTGGCAGGAAATCCGGTTCCTTACCAGATCACTTACCACCGGGGCCGGCAAGTCGATTTTTGTGATGTCTACAACAACATCCTGTTCTTTCGAAAATACCGGGTTGTTCCCGCCAATCCGGGAAAGTTTCCACTTGATCTTGATAGTTGCGTTTTGTTTCAACTCGATAACACTCCATGGCACCACAACAGGCCCCAGTTCCGTTCCCTCATCGCCAGGCTGCAACAGGATATCCGGCGTTAACGCTACATCGTCATAAAACACGGTGACTGACAGCGCGGTTTCGGCAGGAGGAGCGTCATAGAGTTGTACGAAGATTTCCGCATCCTTGCCATGGTCGTTATCGTCGAGGATGTTATCGACGCCTTGAGAAGAAACCAGTCGTGGCAAATCAAAGTTCGGGTTGACGTCGCTCGGCTCATCGGGATTGTCGGGGCCATCCTGGAAGATATCGACTTCGATATCGGTGTCTTCCGTGGCAATCGGCGCGCCAGCTCCCCGGAACATTTCGTAACGGACATTAGTTGGGACAGGCACGTCAGTGACACCGTATTCTGCTTTGATGATTGCGTAATCCACCGGAAAGACCAGCGTCGTATTGGTGCCCACAAGCTGCTCGGAATCTGCTTGCGTTTTGCCCCAATATACCCGGATGGAGTCGGAAGGCGCGCTGGGCTGGGGAACGGGCACTTCGACAGTGACCCCAAGCATGCAATCCGCCACATCAATCAGGGTATCGCCATCCGTGCCATCTGCCAGCGGAACACCAGGTTTCTCCGGCACAGGGGGAGCAAGGTGCCGGACCACTCGCGTGTTTTGTCTTGACCTGTGACTGATATTGCCCACCAGATCCTTGACTATGAATCTCAGCTCATTCACCCCATCCTTCAGAGCATTGAGAATACTGAGAGGAATGTTGATTAGCCCGCTCGCCGGAACAGTCACATCTCGCAGAACGGGTGTGGCATAGGCCGGATCGTTCGAGATGCCAAAGTAGATATCACAAACGTCTGTCGCTTCGGCATTGAACGTTGCGAGCGTGATTCTGACGTCGATACCGCCAGGGTGGGCGCCCAGATAGGCATCATCGATCTCCTGACTGGGTGGCAAATCTGCGGGGAAATTGATCGCGGGTGGCGACAGGTCCGAGGCTGGTGACTTGATCTGGTAAGGCTTGGTCTTGTCGATGCGGTATTGGGTGATATCGGCGTCAGTCGGGTTAGCGCCTCCGGCATAGATGATGTATTCAAGGTCATATTCGGTGGGCGTTTCCGGTGTTGGCAACTCTACAAGTCGGGCCAGTGGTATCGCGAGCGGCAGGGGCCAGGTGCGATTGGCAATTGGACCCAGAGGATGATCGAGTAAAAGCGTGATAGGGGTTGTACTACCATTGACGTATAGATTGACGTCCAGCGTATCGTTCGCGAATTCGTCAGGCGGCTGAGGAATCGTATACGGCAGGTTTGCATTCAACTTCGAAATCGGAATACGCCCATCTCCAGGAATTCTGTCGGCAATAGTGGCACCGGGCAAATTCGATGGGCCGTTACCTTGCAACCGAACCTGTTTGTTGAAGGCAGTATTTCTTACTCTGGTGTTCATGACGTGATCTCCGTTTCTCATGCATAAAGGCACCTTATCCGGCGAGACGCGAAAGTCGGTGCTAGGGTTTGACGCTTTGTACCAATACCTTCAAGGACCGCACGGCAAGTTTTCACCGGGAATTATCCGGTCAATCTTGACCACTCCACTGTTTGAGGACCCGATCAATCTGAAGCCACGATAAATTGAATAACCGGCCTTGCCCGATGCATCCTTTTTCATCGGTTCTATATGCGGCACAAATGGCTCTACCGTGATAGAGAAGCCGACAGCAATTTCCTGAGCACTCAACAATGTTTTATCGATTCGTTTGTAAGTACCCGGGATGACAGTTCCACTGCCATTCAGAGTTGAATAACCGGACCATTCCACTGCACAGACATCACCAATCTGACAAAAAGCTGGCAGTGGCGGTACCTTGACCTCAATCCCGTTCCAGACTGGAGGGTTGGAACTGCAATTGAGATACCCCCATATATTGGCTGCGGGGAAATCCGGCGCGGGCAGATTGACCGGAACGGGAGTGTGATCGATGGTTAAAGTTCGAGAAGCAGAGTAAGCGGGATTACCTACAAAGTTTTGTGTCTCATAAGACAACTCCACGATGCCATCATTGATCAGAAACTCTGGACCAATGGGAATAATGATCTCGGGCGCTGTAATAGGCGATGTATAAGTCGTTGTAGAAATAAACTCGACAACACCGTTTCGTGTCAGTCGAACAATCAGAGTGTCTTGCTCTCCGGGTGGGGACTGTTGCGGCCATACAGGAATAATGACCTCAATACCATTCTGCAGGAGATCAGGCGGAATGTTCCCGGCAGGATCGCTTTCCGGGATACCACGAACCTGCGGAGCGTCATAGACGAGAATATTGTCAGGCATGTCATTCCCCGTTGATTTCCAGAGTGGTACTGGAATCAATTAGGCGCCAATTCTCGGCATCGACCAACTGTCAGATCTGACAGGTAAAACTACCGTCTGTCAGATTTCTTCTGATCACTCGCCGCATATCCCTGTTGACGTAGCGCGGCTGATGAGGTTTCCTGAAACCGGTTTCACAGTATAAAAACAAGGCCCGCCTACATGAACGACTTCTCCGCCGCCCAGCGCAGCCGCGTGACCATGCTTGATGTCGCCGAACGCGCCGGCGTCTCCAAGGCCAGCGTCTCGCGCTTTATCGGCGACGACCGCGCCCTGCTCTCCGAAGCTATTGCCCTGCGTATCGAGCAAGCGATCAGTGAGCTGGGTTATCGCCCGAACCAGATGGCCCGTGGCCTGAAACGCGGGCGCACCCGCCTGATCGGCATGCTGGTGGCCGATATCCGCAACCCTTATTCTATTGCCGTGATGCACGGGGTGGAAACCGCCTGCCGTGCGCACGGTTACAGCCTGGTGGTATGCAACACCGACCGCGACGATGAGCAGGAGCGCCAAAATTTGGCGCTGTTGCGCTCGTACAACATCGAAGGGCTGATCGTGAACACCCTCGGCCATCACCGTGAAGAACTCCACGAACTGCACCGCGAGATGCCGTTGGTACTGGTGGACCGCAAGGTGGAAGGCCTGGACAGCGACATGGTCGGGCTGAACAACCCGCAAGCCATCGAGATGGCGCTGGAGCATCTTCAGCATCGTGGCTATTGCGATGTGCTGCTGGTAACCGAACCGTATGACGGCACCAGTTCGCGGATCGAGCGAGTCAGCAGTTTTCAGGCGCAAATTGCCCGGCGCTCCGGGTTGACCGGCGCCGTACTGGAAACCGACGACGCACTCGCCACTCATCTGCAAACCTTTTTAAACACACCAGCGACCGGACCTAAAGCCCTGTTCTGCGCCAACGGCGTGGCGGCGCTGGCCTGCACCCTGGCCTTGCGCGAAATCGGTTGCCGGTTGTTCGAGGATGTCGGGCTGATTGCCCTGGATGATCTGGATTGGTACCCGTTGGTGGGCAGCGGGATTACCGCCCTCGCCCAGCCGACGGGCGAGATTGGCGCGCGGGCGTTTGAGTGTTTGCTCAAGCGTTTGCGGGGGGATGTCGAGGTAGCGCGCAGGGTGGATTTTGCGCCGGTGTTGGTTGAGCGGGGTTCTACCAGAAGGATTGGTGGTGTTTGAGCTGACGCCTTCGCTGGCAAGCCAGCTCCCACAGGGTTTTGTGGTGTCAATGCAATCTATCCAGCCCCCCAGAAAATTGTGGGAGCTGGCTTGCCAGCGATGAGGCCCGAAAGGCCATCACAGAACCACCTGATTTTTTTTTGAACAAAAATGAAACCGGTTTCAGAGGTAGATAACAATGAATAAACCTGCCGTTTCCATCAGCCTGTCCAGCTACGGCGCCGAGCTCGTGCGCCAGCGTGGCCAGGCGTTCTTCATCGATGTGCTGGCCGCTGCTGGCGCTGATCGCATCGAGTGGCGCGAAGAGTTGCTGACCCGCGAAGTGCCGGAGCAACTGAACGCCGCCACCCAGGCGCAGGGCCTGCAAAGCATCTATTCGTCGCCGAGCGAACTGTGGCTCGCCGGGCAGGCACGGCCCAATCCCGAGCTGATCAGCGCCCTGCAACATGCAGAGGCGTTTGGCTCAAAATGGCTGAAAGTCTCGCTCGGTTACTTCACCGACAATTGTGATCTGCAGGTGTTGAAGCAACTGCTCGGCAACAGCCCGGTGCAACTGCTGGTGGAAAACGATCAGACCTTGCATGGCGGCCGCATCGAACCGTTCCAGCGCTTTTTCGCGGCGGTGGAGCAGCATGATTTGCCGATCAAGATGACCTTCGATATCGGCAACTGGCAGTGGCAAGACCAGTCCGCCGCTAACGCCGCACGCCTGCTCGGACGGCATGTCGGCTACGTGCACTGCAAAGCCGTGGCCCGCCGCGCCGACGGCAAACTGGTCGCCGTGCCGCCCGCCGTCAGCGACCTGCATTTGTGGGAACAACTGCTGCGGCACATGGCCCAAGGCGTTATGCGTGCCGCCGAATACCCGTTGCAGGGCGATGATCTAGTGGCACTGACCACCGAACATGTCGCCGCCCTCGCCCGCCTCGGCCAATCGCGCCTGGAGCCTGCCCATGTCTGATCTCGATATTTTGTCGTTCGGCGAAACCATGGCGATGCTGGTTGCCGAACAGGCCGGTGATCTGGCTGCCGTCGAGCACTTTCACAAACGCATTGCCGGCGCCGACAGCAATGTGGCGATCGGCCTGTCGCGCCTGGGTTTCAATGTGGCGTGGCTGAGCCGGGTCGGCGCCGATTCCCTCGGACGCTTCGTGGTCCAGACCTTGATCGAGGAAGGTCTGGATTGCAGTCACGTCGCAGTCGACAGCGCGCACCCGACCGGTTTCCAGTTCAAGTCGCGTAACGACGATGGCAGTGACCCGCAGGTCGAGTATTTCCGCCGTGGCTCGGCGGCCAGTCATCTGTCACCGCTGTCGATCAGTGACAGCCTGCTGAGCGCCCGCCACCTGCATGCCACCGGGATTCCACCGGCACTGTCGGCGAGCGCCCGGGAAATGTCTTGCGAGCTGATGACGCGCATGCGCCATGCCGGGCGCAGCGTGTCGTTCGACCCCAATTTGCGCCCAAGCCTGTGGGCCAGCGAGCAAGAGATGATCCGCGAGATCAACCGCTTGGCCGCCCTCGCCCACTGGGTGCTGCCGGGCTTGAGCGAAGGTCGCTTGCTGACCGGATTCGAAGATCCGGCGGATATCGCGGCGTTTTATCTCGATCAGGGTGCCGAAGCCGTAGCGATCAAACTCGGGCCGCAAGGTGCCTATTACCGCACGCAACTGGATCAGGGTTTTGTCGCCGGGGTACCGGTGGCCAACGTGGTCGACACCGTGGGTGCGGGTGATGGCTTTGCGGTCGGCATGATCAGTGCCCTGCTGGAGCATCAGAGTTTTGCCGAGGCGGTGCAGCGCGCCAACTGGATTGGCAGTCGGGCGGTGCAGAGTCGTGGGGATATGGAGGGGTTGCCGACCCGGTGCGAGCTCTCCAGCGAATTCGAGGCCGCCATCGCTGGCAAGCCAGCTCCCACAGGGTTCGGCGGTGGGAATGCAATAGTCGACTTACCCGAGATACCTGTGGGAGCTGGCTTGCCAGCGATGAGGCCCGCTCAGACAACCGATTAATTGAACCTGCTGCGACAAAAACAACAAGCTCAGGAGCACCACCATGAAAACTGCAACCCTCGCCGCCCGCCGCTGGTGGTACATCATGCCGATCGTGTTCATCACTTACAGCCTGGCGTATCTGGATCGCGCCAACTACGGCTTTGCCGCCGCCTCCGGCATGGCTGCCGACCTGATGATCACCCCGGGCCTGTCTTCATTGCTGGGGGCATTGTTCTTCCTCGGCTACTTTTTCTTCCAGGTGCCCGGGGCGATCTACGCGCAAAAGCACAGCGTGAAAAAACTGATCTTCTTCAGCCTGATTTTCTGGGGTGGGCTCGCCACCCTGACCGGGGTCGTCTCCAACGCCTACTGGCTGATCGTGATTCGCTTCATGCTCGGCGTGGTCGAAGCCGCAGTGATGCCGGCGATGCTGGTTTACCTGTGCCACTGGTTCACCCGCGCCGAACGCTCGCGGGCCAACACCTTCCTGATCCTCGGCAACCCGGTAACCATGCTGTGGATGTCGGTAGTCTCGGGTTATCTGGTGCAGCACTTCAGCTGGCGCTGGATGTTCATCATCGAAGGCTTGCCGGCGGTGATCTGGGCGTTTATCTGGTGGAAACTGGCCGATGATCGTCCGGCTCAGGCCAAGTGGCTGAGCGAACAGGAAAAGCACGATCTGGAAAGCGCCCTTGCCGCCGAACAGGTCGGGATCAAAGCGGTGAAGAACTACGCCGAAGCCTTCCGCTCGCCCAAGGTGATCATTCTGGCGCTGCAGTTTTTCTGCTGGAGCATCGGCGTCTACGGCTTTGTGCTGTGGCTGCCGTCGATCCTCAAGGCTGGCGCGCAAATGGACATGATCGAGGCCGGCTGGCTGTCGGCGCTGCCGTATCTGGCGGCGGTGATCGGCATGCTCGCAGTGTCGTGGGGCTCGGACAAACTGCAAAAACGCAAACGCTTCGTCTGGCCGCCGCTGCTGATCGCGTCCATTGCGTTCTACGGCTCCTACGCCTTGGGCGCAGAACATTTCTGGTGGTCGTACGCGCTGCTGGTGATCGCCGGAGCGTGCATGTACGCGCCTTACGGGCCGTTTTTCGCCATCGTTCCGGAGATCCTGCCGGCCAACGTTGCTGGCGGCGCGATGGCGCTGATCAACAGCATGGGCGCGCTCGGTTCGTTCGGCGGCTCGTACCTGGTCGGTTACCTGAACAGCTCCACCGGCTCGCCCGGTGCCTCGTACCTGCTGATGAGCGGCGCGTTGCTGCTGTCGGTGGTGCTGACGATTTTTCTCAAGCCCGGCGCCAGTGATCGCGTCGTGGCCAAAGCCGTAGTCACTCGTCCCGTGCCGGCGCATTCCTGAAGAGATTTTGCCCATGAAAAAGCAAGTCGTGCTGTACAAGAAACTCTCGCCGGCGCTGATGACGCGCCTGCAACAACACTGTGACGTGACGCTGATCGAAAGCCTCGACGCCAACGGTCTGATGAGGCTGCGCGACGCCCTGCCCGGCGCCCACGGTTTGCTCGGCGCCAGCCTGAAACTCGACGCCGCATTGCTCGATCTGGCGCCGCAACTGCAGGTGATCGCCAGCGTCTCGGTGGGTGTCGACAACTACGACATCGACTACCTGAGCCGGCGCAAGATCCTGCTCAGCAACACCCCGGACGTGCTCACCGAAACCACCGCCGACACCGGTTTTGCGCTGATTCTCGCCACGGCCCGGCGCGTGGTGGAACTGGCGAACATGGTGCGCAGCGGCCAGTGGCACCGCAACATCGGCCCGGCGCATTTTGGCACCGATGTGCATGGCAAGACCCTGGGCATTATCGGCATGGGGCGCATCGGCGAGGCGCTGGCCCAGCGTGGGCATTTCGGCTTTGGCATGCCTGTGCTTTATCACAGTCAGTCGCGCAAACCGGCGGTCGAGGCGCGTTTCGATGCACAGTACCGTAGCCTTGAGGCACTGCTGCAAGAGGCGGATTTCATCTGTCTGACACTGCCGCTGACGGCGCAGACCGAAGGCTTGATCGGCGCCGAGCAGTTTGCGTTGATGCGCCCCGAGAGCATCTTCATCAATATCTCGCGCGGCAAAGTGGTGGATGAAGCGGCGCTGATCGACGCGCTGCGCCATCAGCGGATTCGTGCGGCGGGGTTGGATGTGTTCGAGCGAGAACCGCTGAATCATGACTCGCCGTTGTTGCAGTTGAACAATGTGGTGGCGACGCCGCATATGGGCTCGGCGACGCATGAGACGCGGGAGGCGATGGCGAGCTGTGCGGTGAAGAATCTGTTGCAGGCTTTGGCTGGGGAGAAGCCTGCAAACCTGGTGAATTCGGCGGTTTGGCAGGGCTGAAAAATGTGCTGAATGGCAGATTGCATTCTGCGAGCAAGCCCGCTCCCACAGGGTTTGGTGTGTACAGATAACATTATGTACACACCCATCCACTGTGGGAGCGGGCTTGCTCGCGAAGAGGCCAGTTCAGGCAACACAACACTGTCAGGCACTACGCGCCTGCAACAGCTGCACCGCACACAGCGCAATCCGCGCACAGGCATCGGCCAGCTTCACCCGGTCAAGCACCAGTCCGATGCGAATATGCCCCGCCGCGCTAGGCCCAAACGCCTCCCCTGCCAGCACCGACACCCCGTAATCTTCCAGCAACCGCTCGGCAAACGCCTGCGCGCCAAACCCGGTCTGGCGCACATCGACCATCACGAACATCCCGCCATCCGGGCGAATCGGCTGCAACCCCGGACAACCGCGCAAGCGTTCGCACACCAGATCACGGCGCAAGCGGTATTCCTCACGCATCTGCGCCACTTCCGGCAGATCGCTTTCCAGCGCGACTTGCGCCGCTTTCTGGACGAAATCCGGCAATCCGAACAGCATGCTCAACGACAGGTTGACCAAATGCTCAGCCAGCACTTTCGGCCCGATCGACCAGCCGACCCGCCAGCCGCTCATGGCATGGGATTTCGACAGGCTGTTGATGGTCGCCGTGCGTTCGGCCATGCCCGGCAGACTCGCCGGGCTGACGTGTTCGCCTTCGTACAGCAGATCGCTGTAAACCTCGTCGCTGATCAGCCACAAATCGTGGCGTACGCAGAGCGCCGCCAGTTCTTGCCAGATAAGCAGGGAAAGGCTCGCGCCGGAAGGATTGTTGGGACTGTTGAGCAACATGGCGCGGGTTTTCGGGGTAATCCGCGCCGCGACATCCGCCGGGTCAACGCGAAAGCCGTTCTCCGGCCGCACGGGCACCGGCACCACCGTCGCGCCGCACGCCCCGAACACACCTTCATAGGTCACGTACATCGGCTCGGCGACGATCACTTCATCGCCAGGGTCCAACAGGCATTGGGCCACCGAATACACCGCGCATTGCGCACCGGGCAGCACGATCACGTGCTCGGCATCCACCTCCTGACCGCTGCGGCGCTGGTGGCGAGCGGCGATCAGCTTGCGCAACGCCGAGCGGCCCCGCACCTCGGAATAATGTGTATCGCCCGCCAGCAGGCTGTCGATCGCGCCGTGGATGATCGGCAGCGGCGTATCAAAATCCGGATCACCCACGCTCAGCAGCAGGATATCGACACCCTCGGCGCGCAACTCCAGGGCTCGGTCATGAATCTGCCAGGCCGCTGCTCCTTCCCCGGCGATTCGTTGGGTCAAGGCTGAATAGCGCATGCACGTCTCCTGATTGCGCGGTTTCCAGCCTTCACCCTATCTCAAATCACAAAACGCGCCACCATGGCGTTCAAATCCACCGCCAGGCGCGACAGCTCATGGGTGGCGGCGCTGGTCTGGTTGGCCCCGGCGGCCGATTGCGTAGCCAGGTCACGGATGTTGACCAGATTGCGGTCGACTTCGCGGGACACCTGCGCCTGTTCTTCCGAGGCACTGGCAATGACCAGGTTACGCTCGTTGATCTGATGGATCGACTGGGTAATCTGCTCCAGCGCGACACCGGCGGCGCGGGCCATTTCCAGGGTGGTCTGGGTGCGCTGATTGCTTTGCTGCATCGACGAAACCGCTTCGCCGGTGCCGTTCTGAATGCCGGCAACCATTTTTTCGATTTCCTGAGTCGATTGCGCCGTGCGATGGGCCAAGGCGCGCACCTCGTCCGCCACCACCGCAAACCCGCGCCCGGCTTCACCGGCACGTGCCGCTTCAATGGCTGCGTTGAGGGCCAGCAGGTTGGTCTGCTCGGCGATGGCGCGAATCACGTCGAGCACCTTGCCGATGTCGCGACCCTGCGCGGCCAGGCCTTCGATCATCTGCGAGGTGTTCTGCACGTCGTGGGTCATGGTCTGGATCGCGTCGACGGTTTTCACCACTTGATCGCGACCTTCGCGGGCGGCCTGGGTCGACTGGTTCGACGCTTCGGAAGTCGACACGGCGTTACGCGCCACTTCTTCCACGGCAGCGGTCATTTCGTTGACGGCGGTGGCCGCCTGTTCGATTTCGTTGTTCTGCTGTTGCAGGCCACGGGAGGCCTCCTCGGTGACAGCGCTCAACTCTTCGGCCGCGGCGCCGAGTTGGGTGGCGGAACCGGCGATCTGTTCGATGGTTTTGCGCAGGTTGGTCTGCATCGTGGCCAGCGCCTGTAGCAACTGCGTGGCTTCATCCTTGCCGTCGACTTCGATGGTTTTGCTCAAGTTGCCGCCGGCGATGGTTTGCGCCGCCTGTACTGCACGGTTCAGCGGGGTGACGATGCTGCGGGTCAGCAGCAGTGCCAGCAGTACCGTGGCAAGCGCCGCGACAACGGCAACAATGACGATCCCGGTAATGGCGCTGTCGTAATGCTCACCGGCCTGAGCGGAGGCGACTTTCGCACCGGCGGCGTTGATCGCGATCAGTTTGTTGAGCTGCTCGCCCATCTGGTCGGTACCGTCCTTGATGCGCGTGTTGATCAGCGTGCGCATCTCATCGACCTTGTCCTGACGCGACAGCTCCATCATCTGGTTTTGCGCTTGCAGGTAGTTATCGAGCGTCGTCGCGAAAGCCTGATACAAGGCACGTTCATCGGTCTCTGCCGGCAGTGCCGCGTAACTCGCCTGAGCGCTGCGCACCTTGTCCACCAGCACGCCGATACGCGTTTGCGCTTCTTGCAGACCGGCAGGGTCGCGGTTGACCAGAATGCGGAACGACAGAATCCGCAGGCGCAGAACGTTTTCCGTCACCACACCAAGGTACGTGACGCTGGGCAGTTGGTTGGTCTCCATGTCGATAGAGGCCTGGCGAATGGTCGACATGCGATTGACGGCGAACACGCCAAGGACGATCACCAGCAAGGCGATAAAGGCAAAACCGAGGAAGGCACGGGGCGCGATATTCAGGTTACGCAAGGACATGGTTAGACTCTCGGATAGAGGTAACTGCTAGCGTCCTTGCCGTCATCACTGGACCTTGGGCGGGTTCAGTCCGGCGTCACTGTTCGAGGGAATCTGTGTGCGCCTGATCTCTGTATCGGCCAGGCTTTAGGAAGGTTTCGTGTAAAGCGGAAATATTTTTCAGAGTGTTTCAGCAGTGAAACACCTTTGCAGCTTGCCCTCCTGTGGTGAGGGGATGAATCCCCGCTCGGCTACGCTGCAGTCGCAGAATCTGAAGACTGGTTTTTAGCGAAAACGCGGGGGGCTGCTTCGCAACCCATCGGGGATGAATCCCCTCACCACAATGTTTTCAGTGCGTCAGATATTGCGTTTGGCCATCTGCCAGACCCGGGCGATGTCAGTCGCCCGTTCGCGCAACAAACGCGGCGCCTCGGCGCAGGCCTGTTCGAGGGTCATCGGGCCGCTGGTCACGGCGAATGCCGCATCGATGCCGTGCTCGTAGAGTTCCTGATAACCCTCGCCCAGCGTGCCCGCAATGACGATCACTGGCACACCGTGCTGTTTGGCGACCCGCGCGACACCGAACGGGGTCTTGCCGCGCAAGGTCTGCGCGTCGAAGCGGCCTTCGCCGGTGATCAGCAGATCGGCGCCGTTGACCGCGTCTGCCAGCCCCACCAGTTCCGCCACCACTTCGACGCCAGCCTGAAATTGCGCACCGAGAAACGCCTTGGCAGCAAAGCCCAAGCCGCCTGCCGCGCCGCTGCCCGACTCGTCGCGAACGTCCCTGCCCAGCGCTTGCGCACAAAGTTCGGCGAAGTGCCCCAGTGCCTGATCCAGTTGCTGCACCTGAGCCGGTGACGCGCCTTTTTGCGGGCCGAAAATCGCCGAGGCACCGTGCACGCCGCACAGCGGATTGTTGACGTCGGCCGCGATGTCGAAGCGCACCCGGGCCAGACGTGGATCAAGCTCGCTCAGATCCAGACGCGCCAGTTGCGCCAACGCCAGACCGCCCGGCACCAGTGCCTGACCTTGGGCATCGAGCAACTTCACCCCGAGCGCCTGCATGGCCCCGGCGCCGCCATCGTTGGTGGCGCTGCCGCCAATTGCCAGAATCACCCGTTGCGCGCCGGCATCCAGCGCGGCGCGAATCAGTTCACCGGTGCCGAACGTGCTGCTGATGCAGGCATCACGCTGCCCCGTAGGTACCAATTGCAGGCCACTGGCCTCGGCCATTTCGATGATCGCGGTGTGGTTGTGCGGCAACCAGCCCCACGCGGCGTCGACGGGTGTGCCCAGCGGGCCACGCACCCGGGTGCGGCGCAACTGGCCTTCGCAGGCGGCCAGAATCGACTCCACCGTCCCCTCGCCGCCGTCGGCCATCGGGCATTTGACCAGCGTGGCGTGCGGCCAGACTTGCGCCAGGCCCAGCGCAATGGCCTCGGCAACGCCTTGGGCACTCAGGCTGTCCTTGAACGAATCGGGGGCGATGACGATCTTCATGCGAATTCTCCAGTTGCAATGCCCTTCATGCTGCCAGTCGGCCTGCGCATTGACGCCTGTCCGCTGCACAAGCGGGGCGGGCGTTTATTGTTCATTTCTACAAAAGCCTGGAATTGACGTTGTATGTTGCGGCCCTATCGCGAGCAGGCTCACTCCTACAGGGAACGCATTTCAAATGTAGGCCTTCGCCTGCTCGCGATGGCGTCTCAGAAAACACCCGATCAGCTCGGATCAGTCTGCGGTAACAACTGCACCCCAAGGTACAACGCCAGCATCCCGTCCAGCCGCAGAGGATCCACGCCGCTGATCTCGGCAATCCGCTCCATGCGGTAACGCAGGCTGTTGCGATGAATGCCCAGCGCGTCGGCACACGCCTGGCTTTGCCCGTCGTGTTCACACCAACTGCGCAGCGTCGCGAGCAACTGGCCGTTAGCGTCCTTGGCGATGACCTTGCGCAACGGTTTGAGCAACTCGTCCAGCGCATCATCATTGCGATGACGCCAGAGCATCACCGGCAAACGATAGCGATTGAGCGTCAGCAAACGTGAGTGCGGCAACACGTCCCGGCCATAGGCGAGCAGATCGCCGACCCGCCGATAACAACGGCGCAACCCGGCCAGCCCTTCCGCCTGCCCACCGACGGCGATGCGCAGAATATTCCAGCCGAGGCCGTCGAGCTTTTCCAGCAGGCGATCATGTTCAACGGCCTGACTCGCCGGACGGCACCACAGCAGCGATGACTTGGCCGAACTCACGCACCAGCTGTCCGGGTAACGCGTCGTCAGCCAGGCGCTCAAGGCGTCGACGGTTTGCCCCGGGCCGTGTTCCAGACCCAGTTCGAACAGATACGGCACCCGGGTCAATTGCGGTTTGAGCCCCAGTTGCTGCGCTTCATCGACCAGACGCGGCGAGTCCCCCGCTTCACTCAGCAACAATGCCAGCAGGTCATCGCAACGCTGGCGCCGCCATTGCTGCTCGGCTTGCTGGTTGCGCTGGCCGACCAGCATTTCCGCGGTCATGCGCACCAGTTCGGCGTAAGTGCGCAGTTGCTCCGGCTCGCCAGTAATGCCGAGCACGCCGATCAACCGCTGATCGAGCATCAGCGGCAGGTTGATGCCCGGCTGCACGCCTTTCAAATGCACCGCCGTCTGCGCGTCGATCTCGACCACCCGACCGTTGGCCAGCACCAGTTGCGCGCCCTCGTGGCGGGTGTTGATGCGCTCCGGCTCGCCACTGCCGAGGATCAGGCCCTGGCTGTCCATGACGTTGACGTTGTAGGGCAAAATGGCCATGGCCCGGTCAACGATATCCTGAGCGAGGTCGTGATCGAGTTCGAACATGATCGGCAAAATCCTTAAGCAACGGCGGCGGACGGTTGTTCACCCGCACAGGGTCTGGCGGCAAACCCTGTGCTCAGGCACAAAGACAATCCGGCCACAGGTGGCCGAGACTCTCAGGGCGATCAACGTTAACCTGTGCATCGCAAAAAATCATAATAAAGAGAGAGCCGCTATGTCGCAGAGCGCCGCAGCTACCCAGACCATCGATGACGGTAAAAACGCCGTCTACAAACGCATCACGCTGCGTTTGATCCCCTTCATCTTCATCTGCTACCTGTTCAACTACCTCGACCGGGTCAACGTTGGATTCGCCAAACTGCAGATGCTCGACGCGCTGAAGTTCAGTGAAACCGTGTACGGCCTCGGCGCCGGTATCTTCTTCATCGGCTACGTGCTGTGCGGCGTACCGAGCAACCTGGCCCTGACCAGGTTCGGCCCGCGGCGCTGGATCGCGCTGATGATGATCACCTGGGGCACGCTGTCGACCTGCTTGCTGTTCGTCACCACCCCGACTGAGTTTTATACCCTGCGGCTGTTTACCGGTGCGGCCGAAGCCGGGTTCTTCCCGGGCGTTGTGCTCTATCTCTCGCAGTGGTTCCCGACCTTTCGCCGTGGCCGGATCATGGCGCTGTTCATGTCAGCGATCCCGGTGTCCGGCCTGCTCGGCAGCCCGTTTTCCGGCTGGATCCTCAATCACTTCGCTGCGGGCCAAGGTGGCCTCGCTGGCTGGCAGTGGATGTTCCTGCTGCAAGGCATTCCGACTGTAATCCTCGGTGCACTCGCCTACTTCCTGCTCAGCGACAACTTCGCCAACGCCAAATGGCTGACCCCGCACGAGCGTTCGGTGCTGGAAGCGGATCAGGCTGAAGACCTGGCGAACAAACCGAAAACCACTTCCGATTCGCTGCTCGCGGTGTTCAAGAACCCGGCGATCTGGGCTTTCGGCCTGATCTACTTCTGCATCCAGAGCGGTGTGTACGCGATCAACTTCTGGCTGCCGTCGATCATCAAGAACCTCGGTTTCAGCGACAACCTGGTGATTGGCTGGTTGAGTGCGATTCCGTACCTGCTGGCAGCGGTGTTCATGCTGGTGGTCGGGCGTTCGGCGGACTTGCGCAAAGAACGCCGCTGGCATTTGGTGGTGCCGATGTTGATGGGCGCTGTCGGCCTGCTGATTGCGGTGAACTTCGCGGCCAACCCGGCGATTGCGATTCTCGGTCTGACCATTGCGACCATGGGCGCGTTGACCGGTTTGCCAATGTTCTGGCCGGTGCCAACTGCCATGTTGAGCGCGGGTGCGGCGGCGGGTGGTCTGGCGCTGATCAACTCCATGGGCCAGATGGCGGGTTTCCTCAGCCCGTACCTGGTCGGCTGGGTCAAGGACAGCACCGGTTCGACCGATGCGGCGTTGTACCTGCTGGCAGCGGTGATTGTTGGCGGGAGCTTGCTGGCGCTGCGCATGACGCGCACGTTGCGGGCGTAATCAGGCTTGATCGGGACGCAGTGCGTGCCCGGGGCTACATTCCCACGCAGAGCGTCACTAGTGTCCGGTAAAAACCCAAGGGGGAGCTTGCTCCCCCTTGCTGTGCCTGCTTCGTAAGCAATAATCAGGTTTTCAGACTCGATTTTCGCCCATGTTCAGCAGCACTCGATTTTTGCAATTGCTTCAATCCCCTCCTCATCAGCTCTTCAAAGCATCCGTCAAACTGGGCGCTGGCCGGGCATGGTATAGCCTACAAGGCATGGCTGGACGTCGCCGAAGACGTGCGCGCCGGGCGCCTGCTGACGCTGTTCAATGACTGGCAAGGCGAGAGCGTGCCGTTCAATCTGCTGTGCCCGCATCGGGTGCAGGTGTCCGAGCGGGTGCGGGTGTTGCAGGCATTTTTGCAGGCGCGTTGCGCGTTACTCAGCCAATAATTCACTTTGCCGCACTGGACGCTTCTGGTATTTGATTGGAGTTTTCCCACCGACAAAAGGATTTCGGCATGAGCTATCGCACACTGGGTCACTCGGGGTTGCAGGTGTCCACCCTCACCCTCGGCACGATGATGTTCGGCGAGCAGACCAGCGCAGAAGACTCGCTGCGCATCATCGACAAGGCCTGGGATCAGGGCATCAATTTCATCGACACTGCCGACGTCTACACCAATGGCCGTTCGGAAGAGATCGTCGGTGAGGCGATTGCCCGTCACCGGCATGAATGGGTGCTGGCAACCAAAGTCGGTTTCGGCCCGGTGGACGCTGTGCCGAACCGCAGCGGTTTGAGCCGCAAGCACATTTTCAACGGCTTGGAGGCTAGCCTGACGCGCCTCGGTACCGACTACCTCGACATCTACTACCTGCACCGCGAAGACCACAACACGCCGCTGGAAGTCACCGTGTCGGCGATTGGCGACCTGATTCGCCAAGGCAAGATTCGTTACTGGGGCCTGTCGAACTATCGCGGCTGGCGGATTGCCGAAGTGATTCGCATCGCGGACAAACTCGGTGTCGACCGCCCGGTGATCAGCCAGCCGCTGTACAACATCGTCAACCGCCAGGCCGAGACCGAGCAGATCACCGCCGCGCAAACCTACGGCCTCGGCGTGGTGCCTTACAGCCCGCTGGCCCGTGGCGTGCTCAGCGGCAAGTACGCACCGGACGTGACCCCGGACGCCAACAGCCGCGCCGGGCGTCAGGACAAGCGGATTCTGGAGACTGAATGGCGCGTGGAGTCGTTGCGCATTGCCCAGCAGATTCAGCAATACACAAAAGAGCGTGGAGTCGGGATTGTCGAATTCGCGATTGCCTGGGTGCTGAACAACAGCGCGGTGACTTCGGCGATCGTCGGGCCACGCACCGAACAACAGTGGGACGCGTACACCAAGGCGCAGGCGGTGAAGATCACGGCCGAGGATGAAGCGTTTATCGATTCGCTGGTGACGCCGGGGCATGCGTCGACACCGGGGTTCAATGATGTGAGCCATTTTGTGTCGGGCCGTAAACCGCACCAAGGCTAAAAGCTTCGCGAGCAAGCCCGCTCCCACAGGGAATCATTGGCGATGCACACGTTGTATTCGACACAGATCCACTGTGGGAGCGGGCTTGCTCGCGAAAGCACTGGAATAGTCACTAAAGATGTGGGGCCTGCTTCCCTCTCGCGAGCGGACCGAATGATCGTACCGTCGCTCCCAGCGGTTTTGTGCTTATCTTCAAGATGTTGGGAATATTGATCACTCGACCAATATTCAGCACAAAAACCACGTATTCTGCGCGCCCTGTTTGATCACCCACCCGCGAGGACAGTTTGTCTAAAGGTATCGCTTTATCGGTTTCAGCCTCGGTGCTGTTTGCCGTCATGTATTACTACACCTCGCTGCTCACCCCGTTGAGTGGCGTGGAGATCTTTGGCTGGCGGATGCTGCTGACCGTGCCGTGCATGACCGTGTTCATGCTGGTCTCCGGAGAATGGCGGCGGGTGCTGCAGTTGCTGCGGCGGGTGGCCGGATATCCGAAGCTGATCGGCGGCCTGATCGTGTCCGCGGCGTTGCTCGGCGTGCAGCTGTGGCTGTTCATGTGGGCGCCGCTCAACGGTTACAGCCTCGACGTGTCACTGGGCTATTTCCTGCTGCCACTGGCAATGGTGCTGACCGGGCGTATCGCTTACGGCGACAGCCTGTCGTACCTGCAAAAAATCGCGGTGTTGTTTGCAACCCTCGGCGTGGCCAACGAGTTGTATCGGGTCGGCGGATTTTCCTGGGCGACCCTGGTGGTCGTGGTCGGCTATCCGTTGTACTTCGTGCTGCGCAAACGCCTGAAGACCGATCACCTCGGCGGCTTGTGGGTCGACATGACGTTGATGCTGCCGGTGGCGTACTGGTTCGTGCAGGGGGGCGAGCAAGGCTTTGGCGTGTTCGATCAGTACCCGGGCCTGCTGTGGCTGATTCCGCTGCTCGGCCTGATCAGTGCATCGGCGCTGGTGGTGTACATCATTGCCAGCCGCTTGTTGCCGTTCAGCCTGTTCGGCCTGCTCAGCTATGTCGAGCCGGTGTTGCTGCTCGGTGTGGCGCTGTTGCTCGGTGAAAGCATCAAGGCCGGCGAATGGTTGACCTACATTCCGATCTGGCTGGCGGTGGTGGTACTGGTGTTTGAAGGCTTCAAGCACCTGATGCGGCAACGCAGACCTTAAACCCGACACAAAAAAATGTAGGAGTGAGCCTGCTCGCGATTGCGTTTATTCAGTCACCAACATTGCTGGATTTGAAAACGCTATCGCGAGCAGGCTCACTCCTACAGTGTTTATCGGTGTGGTGGATTACTCGGTAGCGAGCACACCACGACGCACCTGGTCACGCTCGATCGATTCGAACAGGGCCTTGAAGTTGCCTTCGCCGAAACCATCATCGCCCTTGCGCTGGATGAATTCGAAGAACACCGGGCCCATCAGGGTTTCCGAGAAGATCTGCAGCAGCAGGCGCTTGTCGTCCGGGTTCGACGAACCGTCGAGCAGAATGCCGCGCGATTGCAGTTGATCAACCGGTTCGCCGTGATTCGGCAGACGGCCTTCGAGCATTTCGTAGTAGGTGTCCGGCGGCGCGGTCATGAAGCGCATGCCGATCTTCTTCAACTGATCCCAGGTCTTGATCAGGTCGTCAGTGAGGAATGCCACGTGCTGGATGCCTTCGCCGTTGAACTGCATCAGGAACTCTTCGATCTGCCCGGCGCCCTTGGACGATTCCTCGTTCAGCGGGATGCGGATCATGCCGTCCGGTGCGGTCATCGCTTTCGAGGTCAGGCCGGTGTATTCGCCCTTGATGTCGAAATAGCGGATCTCGCGGAAGTTGAACAGCTTCTCGTAGAAATTGGCCCAGTAGGCCATGCGGCCGCGGTACACGTTATGGGTCAGGTGGTCGATGATCTTCAGGCCGGCACCCACCGGGTTGCGGTCAACGCCTTCGATGAACACGAAGTCGATGTCGTAGATCGAGCTGCCTTCACCGAAACGGTCGATCAGGTACAGCGGCGCGCCGCCGATGCCTTTGATCGCCGGCAGGTTCAGCTCCATCGGGCCGGTTTCGATGTGGATGGGCTGAGCGCCAAGTTCCAGGGCACGGCTGTAGGCTTTCTGCGAATCCTTGACGCGGAACGCCATGCCGCACACTGACGGGCCATGCTCGGCGGCAAAGTACGAAGCGACGCTGTTGGGTTCGTTGTTGAGGATCAGGTTGATCGCGCCCTGACGGTACAAGTGCACGTTCTTGGAGCGGTGGGTCGCGACTTTGGTGAAGCCCATGATCTCGAAGATCGGCTCCAGGGTCCCAGGAGTCGGCGATGCGAACTCGATGAACTCAAAGCCCATCAGGCCCATTGGGTTTTCGTATAAATCGGTCATGGTGACGCCTCATCATTCTTATCAATTAACCAGAGTTATTTGTCAGTAATGCTGAGACCGGCGGGAGGTGCGCAGGAGATGCCTCGCACACTGCGGGCGAGGAAGTCACCATAGATCAGTTGAAACCCGAATATCTTCATTGTCGACCCAAGGCTCTTGCGGGCGAGGCTTCTGCTGCCAGAAGACGATTATTATTGTATGCGTAACCCGATTCTACACAGCGTAAATAGGGTTGTCTGCCCTCTCTATAAAATCCGCCTTTTTGGCGCCGGCGCAAGGGGTTTGTTGCACAGGTAAATCCCCGCCAGCACCAGGCCGCCGCCCAGGCACAGGGTCAATGTCAGTTGTTCGCCGAGCAGCAGCGCGCCGAGCAGCACTGCGGTCAACGGATTCAAAGCAATGAACACACCGGAACGGGTCGCGCCGATTTTGCGGATGCCGTCGTAGTAGCCGATGTAGGCCATCGCCGAGCCGAGTACGCCGAGGTAGATCAGGCTCAGCCATTGTGGCGTGCCGAGGTTGATCAAGGCTGCCCCGCTCACCTCGCCACGCAGCGTCGCCAGCGCCCACAGCATCACTGTGCCGATCAACACGGAAAACGTCACGGTCTGCAATGGGCCGAGGGACTGGTTCAGGCCTCGGGAGAACAGCGAGTAGACACCCCAACCCACTACGCAGCCGAGAATCAACAGATCACCGATCCACGCATCAGGCGTCGAGGCGAGCAATAGCGGGTTGCGGCTGACAATCACCAGGCTGGCGCCGGCGATGCAGAGCGCGATGCCGACCACTTTCAGCCGTCCCAGACGTTCTTTGAACAGCAGCCACGAAGCCAGGCCGATCACCGCTGGATTCAACGCGACAATCAACGAGGCACGCGAAGCGTTGATGTAATGCAGGCCATAAAAGAAGCACAGGTTGTAGAAGAAGATCCCGAAGAACCCCAGCAGCGTCAGTTGCAGCCATTGCCGGGGCGTCGGCCGCGCAAGCGGAATTCGCGCCAGCCACAGAAACCCCAGCAGCGCCGCACTGGCCAGCAGGAAGCGCAGACTGGCGGCAAACAAAGGGCTGAGGCTGCCCGCCAGAAAACGCCCGGCGACAAAGGTCCCACCCCAAATCATGGTCACTGCCGCCAAGGTCAGGTAAACCGGGCGATCGGAAACTGTTGCGTGAGTTTGCTCGACGTTGCGCATGACACTCCAAACGAAAGCAACTGAAGGATGGCGTATCATTCACCTCATTCCTTGTCATCGTAAAATGAGCAAATACTCATGACCCTCACTCAACTGGAGATCTTTTCACTGGTCGCTGAACTGCGTGGTTTCACCCTCGCCGCCCATCGCCTGGGGATTTCGCAGTCAGCAGTGTCGCACGCGATGAAATCGCTGGAGCAGGAACTGGGCGTCGAGCTGCT
The DNA here is from genome assembly GCF_002878485.1 of Pseudomonas sp. AD21. NCBI lineage: Bacteria > Pseudomonadati > Pseudomonadota > Gammaproteobacteria > Pseudomonadales > Pseudomonadaceae > Pseudomonas > Pseudomonas sp. AD21. The sequence goes on along the minus strand of NZ_NQYG01000008.1, from coordinate 151,303 downwards.
ACGCCGCCATCAGTCGCCAGTCGAACTCACCGACATCGGCGAGCAATTACTGCAGCGCGCGCGGGCCATGCTCGGCCTGGCCAACACCTTGCGCCAGGAAGCGGCCGACGCGCGCGGCATGAAAAGCGGCACGTTGCGTATTGGCTCGTTCGGCCCGACGTCGTCAATCAAGTTGCTGCCGCAGATTCTGCAGCGCTATCGCGAGGCGCATCCGGGCATCGAAGTGCACATTGATGAAGGGCCAGACCGGCAGATAGTCCAGTGGCTGGAGGAGCGGCGAATCGACATCGGTTTTGTGGTGTTGCCCGAGGAACGCTTCGACACCTTTGCTCTGGCCGCAGACCAGATGGTTGCGCTGCTGCCGCTCGATCATCCATTGGCCGCGTCCCCCGCATTGAGCCTCAGGGACCTGTGCGCCGATCCGTTTGTGCTGACCGAAGCGGGCTCTTGCGAGCTGGTTTCGCGCTTGTTCAATGCCGCGCGCCTGCAACCGAACATCCGTTACCGCTGCTCGCAACTGCTCAGTACGCTGGACGTTGTCGGCCGGGGAGACGCAATCACTGTCGTCGCCGAAGGCTCGTTGCCGAATGAAGGCACACCGCGCTACGTGAAGAAGCCGCTGTTGCCGGCAGTGCAACGGCAGATCGGCCTCGCGGTCCTCGATCAGCGCCAGGCATCGCCGGCCACCCTGGCCTTTATCGAACTGGCGACGCGGATCCACCGACCGTGAGCAGCACAAGCGCCAACGGCCATCTATCATCCCTTCTGACTCCGCTGATTTTCACAGGCGCGCCGTTGCCAGGCCTGCATTCGAGAGTTCCACTCCATCGCGACAGGATGCGCCCATGCCCTTGACCGTCAGACCCCGCCGCAAACGTAGCGTGCGCATCATTGTGACCCTGCTTTGTGGTCTTTTGCCGGTATTGCTGGGCAGCGGGATTCTGTACATGCAGGCCGAACGCACCCTGCAACAGAGCACTCAACATACTGCCGATGAGGCGTTGCGCCAGTTCGAACTGATGCTCGACAACACCGCCCAGGCCGCCAGCGATCTACTGCCATTGGCCGGCCAGCCCTGCGAGAGTGTAAAACTGGCCTTGCGCGAACAGGTGACCCGCCGCCCCTTCGTGCGCTCGACCAATCTGGTGTGGGACAACAACCTTTATTGCAGCTCGTTGTTCGGTGAGTTCAAGGAGGCCGTGAACCCGGGCGACTACGCCCAGGGCAAGCTGTGGTTGATGAACGGCAACCCCGTCACCCCCAACACCGCGCTGTTGGTGTATCGGCTCAGCGAAGGTCGCGGCGGCGCGCTGACCACGCTCGATGGCTATCACCTGAGCAATGTGCTGCGCCTGATCGGTCGGCATACGCTGCTGTTGCTGCAGGTCCGCGACAACTGGCTGTCCGCCGATGGCAAGGTGCATCAGGGTGCGCTGCCAGCGTTGCCAGTGGCGCAAAGCATGCTGGCGTCTTCGCGTTATGCCTTCAGTGTCAGCGCCGGTTTCCCGCAAGGCGAGACCTGGCGCTACATGGCCGACGAATACCCGCCGCTGTTCAGCCTGCTGATGTTTTTTGGTGTGGTGTCGGGCGCCATCGGCCATGTCCTGCAGCGGCGCGCCACCTCGCCCAGCCATGAAATGCTGAGGGCACTGGAGGCTGGCGAGTTCATCCCGTACTTTCAGCCGGTGGTGCATGGCGACAGCAAGAAATGGTCCGGCGCCGAAGTGCTGATGCGCTGGAACCACCCCAAGGAAGGCCTGGTACGTCCGGACCTGTTCATTCCGTTCGCCGAGCATTCGGGCCTGATCGTGCCCATGACTCGCGCCTTGATGCAACAGACTGCCGCCCTGCTCGGCCCGCTGTCCGCGGACTTCGACAAGCCCTTCCACATCGGCATCAACATCACCGCCAGCCACTGTCAGGACCTGCAACTGGTCGACGATTGCCGCGAGTTTCTCGCTGCATTTGCGCCCGCCAGCGTCAGCCTGGTGCTGGAGCTGACCGAGCACGAACTGATTGAGCCGACCGCGATCACGCACCAGTTGTTCGAGCAGTTGCATACGCTGGGTGTGATGATCGCCATTGACGACTTCGGTACCGGGCACTCGAGCCTGGGCTACCTGCGAACATTCAATGTCGACTTTCTCAAGATCGACCAAAGCTTCGTCGCGATGATCGGGATTGATGCGTTGTCACGGCATATTCTGGACACGATTATCGAACTTTCGGCCAAGCTCGATCTGGGTATTGTTGCCGAAGGTGTAGAAACTCAGGCACAGGCCGATTATCTGACTGCGCACCACGTCAACTTCCTGCAGGGCTATCTGTTCGGGAAACCCATGCCCGGCGCCGACTTCATCGATGCATTAAGTCACCATTAACTAAAATCAGTTAACCCCGAGCGCTGCGAGCCGACGCACCAAATTGATACAAAACACCACTGTTGTTACATGACGACAACAACAGGATTTACTCTTGGCGCATTAACTACTACAATTTTTTCAGCCTGTGCAAGATTGGCAGGTGAGCCATTTATCACCGAGTCGCTTCAAGGCTCTTGGCTTATAGCTTTGTTTGCGGTTGGTATCAGCCAAACACACTATTGGAGTAAAGATATTGTCCAGACTCGCTGAATTTCGTGCAGCTGAAAAGGCCCTTCAGGAACAGCTCAAGCAGTTGGAATCGCTGAAGAACGATGCCGGGCTCAAGAAAGAAATCGAATTCGAAGAAAAGCTCCAGGGGCTGATGAAAAACTACGGCAAAGGCCTGAAAGACATCATCGCCATCCTCGATCCGAACCCGGGCAAATCCGGCCTGCAAGTGTCTGCCGCACCGAAAACCCGCCGCGCTCGCGTGGTCAAGGTTTATCAGAACCCGCACACCGGCGAACTGATCGAAACCAAGGGCGGCAACCACCGTGGCCTGAAAGCCTGGAAGGAACAGTACGGTGCAGCCACCGTTGATTCCTGGTTGCGCGGTTAATCTTGCGTCAACAAACAAGCCCTGCTTTATGCGGGGCTTTTTTTTGGACAATATCTAACAAAAGCAACGATTTCCCCCGGGCTAGTTGTGACACCGTTTTAACACCCACAAGACGTCCGGCTAAACATTTTGCGCCGGGATGTTGCCACGGTAACCCGCGCTAAACTTTGTGCTTAATGCCTTCGGGTATCTAATCGAGCCAGTTGGCGAACAGACGCTCAAAGTTTCAAGCTGTTTCTCACTGCGACTATTTCGTCGGCGCTGGCCTTATAAACCTCGGCCTGACCGGCGTAAGAAAGTACATAAGCCTTATCCGCCTCGACCGCAGCGACCAATGTTTGCGACAACACATGCCGGCCGTTTTCAGTGATCGTACAGGTGGTCTCCAGTGCATCCAGAGCACCGAGTTTTGCCGGGTGCACCTTGTTGCAAACACTCTGATAGCCGCCCTGGAAGAAATCCTTCTGAATCGACTTGCGCATCTCCAGCAAAACGCCCGGCACGTTGACCTGATGACCAGCCTCGACCTGAGTCATGGTCAACTCCATCACCATGACCTGATTGCCGTCGGCATCATTTTTCACCGCACGCTGGCGGGAAACCTGAGGCGGCGTGTCAGGCAGCGCCTGGACTTCCCAACCCGCAGGCCAGGTAATGCTCGGCTGATCCGCCAGCACCGGAACGGCCAGCAGCAACGAGAAAAAGACAACGAACAACGCTTTTAACGGTCGGATCATTACCACAGGCACTCGCAAATTGAGCGGTAAAGTCTGAGGCTCGCCCGCCCACAGAGCAAGCCGCGCATTCGGTTTGGCGATGCCGGCCGGCATGCGTATCATTGCGCCCATTCACTCGCCCCATTGTTACGGAGGGCCTATGAGCCTGCACGAACTGAGCACTTTCCCCGGCGTCACCGCCACCCCGGACAGCGCAACCCGCAACTTCGTCTTCAACCACACCATGCTGCGTGTGAAAGACATCACCCAGTCCCTGGACTTCTACACTCGCGTACTGGGTTTCTCGCTGGTCGAGAAGCGTGACTTCCCCGAGGCCGAATTCAGCCTGTACTTCCTCGCCCTGGTCGACAAGGCGCAGATTCCGGCCGACGCCGCTGCCCGCACCGAGTGGATGAAGTCGATTCCCGGCATCCTCGAACTGACCCACAACCACGGCACCGAAAACGATGCCGACTTCGCCTACCACAATGGCAACACCGATCCGCGTGGTTTTGGCCACATCTGCATCTCGGTGCCGGACATCGTTGCTGCGTGTGCACGCTTTGAAGAACTGGGCTGCGATTTCCAGAAGCGCCTGAGCGATGGCCGCATGAAGAGCCTGGCGTTCATCAAGGACCCGGATGGCTACTGGGTTGAAATCATTCAGCCAACTCCGCTGTAACTGACTACACAAAAACCCCTACAATTGAATTGTGTCAGGCATAAAAAACCCGTGATCGCTCACGGGTTTTTCATTTCTGGCTTGGCAGTTACGCCGGAGCCGATGTGCGGATCAAGTGATCAAACGCGCTCAGCGAAGCCTTGGCGCCCTCGCCCACCGCAATCACGATCTGCTTGTACGGCACGGTTGTCACGTCGCCGGCAGCGAAGATGCCCGGAATCGACGTCTCGCCACGGTTGTCGACGATGATTTCACCGCGCGGCGACAGCTCGATGGTGCCTTTGAGCCAGTCGGTGTTAGGCAGCAGACCGATCTGCACGAAGATCCCTTCCAGCTCGACAGTGCGCAGCTCGTCGCTGTTGCGATCCTTGTAACGCAGGCCGTTGACCTTCTCGCCGTTACCGGTGACTTCAGTGGTTTGCGCACTGGTGATCACGGTGACGTTCGGCAGGCTGTGCAGTTTGCGTTGCAGTACCGCATCGGCGCGCAGTTGTACGTCGAACTCCAGCAGCGTCACGTGCGCCACGATACCAGCGAGGTCGATGGCCGCTTCAACGCCGGAGTTACCGCCGCCGATCACCGCCACGCGCTTGCCTTTGAACAGTGGGCCGTCGCAGTGCGGGCAGTACGCCACGCCTTTGTTGCGGTATTGCTGCTCGCCTGGCACGTTCATTTCACGCCAGCGCGCACCGGTCGCCAGAATCACGCTCTTGGCTTTGAGGGTCGCGCCGCTGGCGAAGTGGACTTCGTGCAGCTCGCCGTTCTTGCCGGGGATCAGCTTGTCGGCGCGTTGCAGGTTCATGATGTCGACGTCGTATTGCTTGACGTGTTCTTCCAGCGCCGTCGCCAGTTTCGGGCCTTCGGTTTCCTGCACGGAAATGAAGTTCTCGATGGCCATGGTGTCCAGCCCCTGCCCGCCGAAACGTTCAGCCGCGACACCGGTGCGAATGCCTTTGCGTGCAGCGTAAATCGCTGCCGACGCACCGGCCGGGCCACCGCCGACCACCAGCACATCAAACGCTTCCTTGGCGCTGATCTTCTCGGCCTGACGCTCGATGGCGCCAGTGTCGAGTTTGGCGAGGATTTCTTCCAGGCCCATACGGCCCTGACCGAAGTTTTCACCGTTGAGATAGATGCTCGGCACGGCCATGATCTTGCGATCGTTGACTTCGTCCTGGAACAGCGCGCCGTCGATGGCGACGTGACGGATGTTCGGGTTCAGCACCGCCATCAGGTTCAGCGCCTGGACCACGTCCGGGCAGTTCTGGCACGACAGCGAGAAGTAGGTTTCGAAGCTGAACTCGCCCTTGAGCGAACGGATCTGTTCAATCACCTCAACACTGGCCTTCGATGGGTGGCCGCCGACTTGCAGCAAGGCCAGCACCAGCGAGGTGAATTCGTGGCCCATCGGAATGCCGGCGAAACGCAGGCTGATGTCGGCACCCGGGCGATTGATCGAGAACGACGGCTTGCGAGCATCGCTACCGTTGTCGATCAGAGTAATCTGGCTCGAAAGACTGGCAACATCTTTCAGCAGTTCCAGCATTTCACGGGATTTCGCACCGTCGTCGAGGGAGGCAACGATCTCGATCGGCTGGGTGACCCGTTCCAGGTACGATTTCAACTGGGCTTTAAGATTGGCGTCCAACATACGGGCGATTTCCTTTATTTGAGGCGAAAAAAAGCCCGAGCGAATCTCGCCCGGGCATTTTTAGTGGGCGGTGCAGCGTACTTAAGAAGGTGCGGCGTACCGCCCTGAGTTGCGTGTCACAGACTTAGATCTTGCCGACCAGGTCCAGGGACGGTGCCAGAGTGGCCTCGCCTTCTTTCCACTTGGCCGGGCAAACTTCGCCTGGGTGAGCGGCAACGTACTGAGCAGCCTTGATCTTGCGCAGCAGCTCGGAAGCGTCACGGCCAACGCCGCCATCGTTCAATTCAACGATTTTGATCTGGCCTTCAGGGTTGATCACGAAGGTGCCACGGTCAGCCAGACCGGCTTCTTCGATCAGTACGTCGAAGTTGCGGGAGATGACGTGGGTCGGGTCGCCGATCATGGTGTATTCGATTTTGCCGATGGCTGGCGAAGTGTTGTGCCAGGCAGCGTGGGCAAAGTGGGTGTCGGTCGAAACGCTGTAGATTTCTACGCCCAGTTTCTGGAACGCAGCGTAGTTGTCGGCCAGGTCTTCCAGCTCGGTTGGGCAAACGAAAGTGAAGTCGGCTGGGTAGAAGAACACTACGGACCATTTGCCTTTCAAGTCAGCGTCCGAGACTTGTACGAAGTCGCCGTTTTTGAACGCGGTAGCTTTGAACGGTTTTACTTGGCTGTTGATGATAGGCATTGATGACTCTCCGTCAGGGTTGTGAATTCGATGGGTGAATCCTACCCACTCACTCGACGGATGGCTCATTGGCAAACCTGATGCTGCTGATTTGTTTTCGCTATTAGCTGACTGTATTAATAGAAGAAAACGATATCTACGACGTAAGCGGCTTATCCGTAATCCGAGCCATCCCGTGAAAGGGGCTGGCTTCAACATAGCGCATGGCTGACTTCATATCCTTCCAGCCGACGTAACTCATCAACGACTTCAAATCCCAGCCGCTTTGATGCGCCCACGTGGCAAAGCCGCGGCGCAGGGAATGGCTGGTGTAGCGCTCGGCCGAGATCCCGGCGCGCTCCAGCGCCTGACGCAGCAAGGGAATCACGCTGTTGGCGTGCAAGCCCTCCTCGCTCAGGTGGCCCCAGCGGTCGATGCCGCGAAACACCGGGCCGCGCACCAACGCCGCTTCAGTGATCCAGTCGATATAGGCCTGCACCGGACACAGCTTCAGCAGCGCCGGCGCCTGATAGGTCTGCCCGAGGTTTTCGCGGTCGCCCTTGCTGCGTGACAGATACAAGGTGATGCCACTTCCGGCATGCGCCTGCACGTGCTCGATCTGCAGCCGACACAGCTCATCGCTGCGAAAGCCGCGCCAGAAGCCCAGCAGGATCAGCGCTCGATCGCGATAGGCCTTGAGCAACTGCGGGCGATCCTGTTGTTGCCGGGCGCTGCTCGCTTCCTGCTCCAGCCAGTCGACCACTTGTTGCAGGTCATGCAGTTGCAGTGGCTCGGCTTGTTTCTCCTGCGCCGGGTGCAGCGCACGAATACCTTTGAACACCTTGCGCACCACCGGTGCCTTGGTCGGGTCGGCAAATCCCTGACTGTTGTGCCACTGCGCCAGCGCCGACAAGCGCAGCTTCAACGTATTGATCGACAGCACACCAGCATGCTCGACCAGGTAACGCGCAACGCTGTCTGCCGTTGCCGGCAGGAAGCCACCCCACTTCACTTCAAAGTGTTCGATCGCCGAGCGATAGCTGCGGCGGGTGTTGTCACGGGTGGCGGCTTGCAGATAGCGATCGATATCGCTCATGGGCAGTGTTCTCGCAGACGTACTGATTCAGGGCGCAAAAAAAGCCATTTAAGCACCTGACATTGGGTAATACCAGTATATCCCGCGTCTTGTTAATCAAACATTTAACTTTATTTTCAGCGTGGTACACTGCTGACTTTAGTGGCATGTACCACAGTACGAAACGGTAGGAGTTCACATGGCCCGTGGTGGCGTAAATAAAGCAGTGGTTCAGATAGCGCGCACAGCGATTCTGGCCCGAGGCGAACACCCCAGCATCGATGCAGTACGCATCGAACTGGGCAATACCGGTTCGAAAACCACGATCCATCGCTATCTGAAGGAGCTGGATGACGGCAGCCAGCCGGTCGAAGCGTCCGCAGAACCGATCAACGACGAGCTGACGGCACTGGTCTCGCGCCTCGCTCAACGTCTGAAAGAACAGGCGCAAGAACCCATCGAACAGGCCCGCGAGCAATTCGAAGAACAGCGCGAAACGCTGGAAGCGCAATTGAAGCAAGTGCGCCAGGCACTCGAACAACTGGAACAACAACACGATATTCAAGGCGCGGCGCTGGCCAGGGAATCCGGCGCGCTGAACGAAACCCGTTCGATGCTGCAGACCGAGCAAACGCGCAACGCCGGACTGAACCAGGCGCTGGCCGACTTCGAATTGCGCTTGCAGGACAAAGACGAGCAGATCCGCTCACTGGAAGAAAAGCACCTGCACGCCCGCGATGCGCTGGAGCACTACCGCAACGCCACTAAAGAGCAGCGCGAGCAGGAGCAGGCCCGCCACGAAGGGCAGATGCAGCAACTGCAGATGGAACTGCGTCAGGCACAACAAAGTGCGCTGGTGCGTCAGGACGAGATCACCCAGTTGCACCGTGACAACGAACGCCTGCTCACCGAGAACCGTGGCACTCAGCGCGAACTGAGCCTGCTGCAGGATCAGCTCAAGCACAGCAACCAGCGCCAGGATCAACTGCTGGAACAAGCCAGCCGCGTCGACAGCGAACGCACCCTCCTCCAGGAACGCCTGCGCGTGGCCCTGCTGGAAAGTCAGACGCTGAAACAGAACGTCGACGAACAGCTGCAGCTCAATCAGTCACTGGAAAAAGAATTGACCAAGACTCAGGCGAGCCTCGAAGACAGCTTGCGTCTGGCCGCTACCGTTGCGGCAGCGCCAGACACAGCCAAAGCGAAAGACGCTTAAGCGCCGACCGGTGTACGCATCGTGACGAACTCTTCGGCGGCCGTCGGGTGAACCCCGATCGTGTCGTCGAAGTCACGTTTGGTGGCGCCGGCCTTCAGGGCGATCGCCAGGCCTTGCACGATTTCCCCGGCATCAGGGCCGACCATGTGGCAGCCGAGCACCTTGTCAGTCTTGGCGTCGACCACCAGCTTCATCAGGGTTTTCTCCTGACACTCGGTCAGAGTCAACTTCATCGGGCGGAAGCGGCTCTCGAAAATCACCACCTCGTGACCCGCGCCACGCGCCTCTTCTTCGGTCAGGCCGACAGTGCCGATGTTCGGCAGGCTGAACACTGCCGTCGGAATCATCTTGTAATCCACCGGACGGTATTGCTCAGGCTTGAACAACCGACGCGCCACCGCCATGCCTTCAGCCAGTGCCACTGGCGTCAGTTGCACGCGACCGATCACATCGCCCAACGCCAGAATCGACGGCTCGCCGGTCTGGTATTGCTCGTCGACCTTGATGAAGCCCTTGTCGGTGAGCTGCACATCGGTGTTTTCCAGGCCCAGGTTGTCGAGCATCGGACGGCGACCGGTGGCGTAGAACACACAGTCGGCTTCCAGCACGCGGCCATCCTGGAGGGTCGTTTTCAGGCTGCCGTCAGGCTGTTTGTCGATACGCGCGATGTCGGCATTGAATTGCAGATCCATGCCGCGCTTGGTCAGCTCTTCCTGGAGATGCTTGCGCACCGAGCCATCGAAACCGCGCAGGAACAGATCGCCGCGATACAGCAGCGTGGTGTGCGCACCCAGACCGTGGAAAATCCCGGCGAACTCGACCGCGATGTAACCGCCACCGACCACCAGCACACGTTTCGGCAGCTCTTTGAGGAAGAACGCCTGATTGGAAGTGATCGCGTGCTCGTGCCCTGGAATCTCGGGAATCTGCGGCCAGCCGCCGGTAGCGATCAGGATGTTTTTCGCGGTGAAGCGCTCACCGTTGACCTCGACCTCATGCGGGCCGACGATCTTCGCGTGCGCCTCGTGCAGGGTCACGCCGCTGTTGACCAGCAGGTTGCGATAAATGCCGTTGAGGCGATTGATCTCTCGGTCCTTGTTGGCGATCAGGGTCGCCCAGTCGAAATCCGCTTCACCCAGGCTCCAGCCGAAACCGGACGCCTGCTCGAAGTCTTCAGCAAAATGCGCGCCGTACACCAGCAGTTTCTTCGGCACACAGCCGACGTTGACGCAGGTGCCACCCAGGTAACGACTCTCGGCCACCGCCACTTTCGCGCCGAAACCGGCAGCAAAGCGCGCCGCGCGTACACCGCCGGAACCGGCACCAATCACATAAAGGTCAAAATCGTAGGCCATTTCTATCTCCTCGGCAGGCCATCAGCATACCCGCAGCGCTCCATTGGGCAAGCGCTGTGCGCAGCTTTTCAGCCTGGCAGGCGATTCCGGGAAACATCTCCAGATAATAATATTTCTCGTTTGATACTAAATCGCCGGGCTGCACCTCGTCTTTGAACCAACGGATTTTTTCTCTCGAAGACAAGGAGTCGGCTGCGATGTTCGCGCCCATCACCCGTTCCATGACCCTCATTTTCGGCCTGTGCAGTGCTGCGTTGAGCCCCGACCTGCTGGCTGAAACCGCCCCTGAAACAGCGCCACAATCCGCCACCCAGGCAGTGGAACTGGCGGCCACCAGCGTCAGCGCCGAGGGCCTGGGCATCAACACCGAGAACAGCAACGCCTACACCACCGGCGCGATGAGCACAGCAACGCGGATGAACCTGTCGATCAAGGAAACCCCGCAGTCGGTGTCCGTGGTCACGCGTCAGCAAATGGACGATTTCAAACTCGGTACATTGTCCGAGGCCATGAGCCAGACCACCGGCATCGTCGTGCAGCACAACGACTCGGACCGGGTCAGCTACTCGGCGCGCGGTTACCCGATCAACAACTTCCAGATCGACGGAATGCTCAATACCTTCGGGCGGATGAAGTCGGACTCGGACACCATCATCTATGACCGCATCGAAGTCGTACGCGGCGCGACCGGGCTTACCACTGGCGCGGGCGATCCTTCGGCGACGATCAACATGGTGCGCAAACGTCCAACCGCCCGGTTGCAAGCGCTGGCCGGTGTCAGCGGCGGCAGCTATGACGATTACTACAGCTACGTCGATGTCGGCGGGCCGCTGGCGTTCGATGGACGCCTGCGCGGGCGCACGGTGCTGGCCTATCGCGACAGCCAGTCGTTCCGCGACAAATACGCGCTGCAACGCGAGGTCGGCTACGGCATCCTCGAGGCCGACCTGAGCGAATCCACGGTCCTCGCCGTCGGTTATGACTATCAGGACAAGCAGGTCCAGGGCACCTCCTGGGGCACCGTGCCGTACTGGAATGCCGACGGCAGCAAGGCTGGCCTGGGTCGTTCGACCAACATGGCGACGCCCTGGAGTTCCTGGCCACTGAAAGACAGGACCGCGTTCGCCACGCTTGACCAGCAACTGGGCCATGGCTGGAAACTGAAGGCCGCCTACACCCATCGCGAAAGTGATGTCGACGGCAAGATTTATTACGGCGGCGCAGGTTTTCCCGAGGCCGACCGCAGCGGCATGACGGCGTACAAGGGGCACATGCTCGGTACACAGAAGATGGAAGTGTATGACGTCAACCTGGCGGGACCGTACCAACTGTTGGGTCGCGAACACGAGTTGATGTTCGGCTACGGTGAGGCACAAAACCGTTCGAGTTCGCCCTACGCTTTCGATGCGCCGCAGGCTGCCGGCTACAGCAATATCCGCGACTGGAAATACATGAGCGATATCGCCAAATTCGCCGATACCGTTACCGGCCTGCCGGGTTCACATGGCATAACCCGGCAAAAAGCCGGTTATCTCGCGACCCGCCTGAGCCTGACCGATGAACTGCACGCCGTGCTCGGCAGCCGCTATGGCAGTTGGGAGGAGTCGAACACCGATTACTACTATGACGAGCAGCAAAAGCCCGCCACTACCAAAACCACCCATCAACGCCAGAACGCTATCTGGACGCCCTACGCAGGTCTGCTGTATGACCTGACGCCGGAGTACACGGTGTACGTCAGCTACACCGACATTTTCAAACCGCAGAGCGCTCGCGACAGCAGCCGCAACTACCTCGATCCGGTGGTTGGCAGTAACTACGAACTGGGGCTCAAGGGCAGCCTGCTCGAGGAGCGCCTCAACCTCACGGCAGCGCTGTTCTGGAGCAAGCAGGACAACGTCGCCGAACGTGACAACTCGGTGCCTCCGGACCCGGTGACCGGCGAGGAGTTTTTCAAATCCGGTGGCAAGGGCAGCAAGGTCAATGGCTTTGAGGCGGAAGTCTCCGGCGAAGTCCTCGACGGCTGGAACATGACCGCCGGCTATACCTACACCCACTCCGTCGATGGTAAAAAGCAACGCAGCAATACTACTCAGCCGCTGAACATGCTGCGGCTGTCCACGGCCTATCGCCTGCCGGGCAACTGGCACGCGTTGACCGTGGGCGGCGCGGTGAACTGGCAAAGCGATGTCTATGGCAGTGCCAGCCGCCCGATCGGTCGCGGTGCCAACGGCCGGATCATCACCGAACGTGCGCGGATCAATCAGGACGCCTACACCGTGGTCAAGCTGATGTCGCGCTATGAGTTCGACAAACACCTGTCGGCGTCGCTGAACGTCGATAACCTGTTCGACAAGAAGTATTACGACAATGTCGGCTTCTACAACGGCGTGTACTGGGGCGATCCGCGCACGGTGACGCTGAGCCTGGACTGGAAGCTCTGACTGATCCGTTCAAACAAAACCCTGTGGTGAAGGGATTCATCCCCGATGGGTCGCCAAGCGGCCCCAATCTCCGATGACACGCAATGCGTCACCAACCCCCTCGCCGCTGCTGTTAACCCCGAGTTAATTCACGCTGGGGACACTGCGCCCCGAGATCTGCTTCATGGGCGAACGGCTCCCACGTTTTTCAGTAGGAGGCATCATGAAAACCAGCACCGCCATTCTAGCCGGGCTACTCGCCCTCGGTTCCGCCAGCGCCTTTGCCGAGGGTGGCGCCGAACGCATGCGGCATTACTACGACAACTTCCCGGTCCACCCCGCGCAAAGCGAGCAGCAGACCGAAGCCAAAACGGTGGAACTGAAGGTTCCGGACGATCAGACCGCGCAAGTCACCGAGTCTTATCGCCGCTGATTCAACGAGCAACCGATGGACCTCCGATGGCTCCGCTCTGGCCTCGGAGACGACAGTTGGGCGCCCTGTCCGGGCGCCTTTTTTTATGCCTGCAGATCCTTGATCCAGAACAGCATGCGGCCGTGCTCCGGGTTGAACATCCCAGGGGCGAAGCCGAACTTGCGGTAGGCATTCTGCGCCACCTCGTTGCCTTCGAGCACTTCGAGGGTGATCTTGCAGCAGCCGCGCTGACGGCAGATTTCCTCGACCTTGCGCAGCATTTTCTGGCTCAGCCCGAGACCGCGAAATTTCGCCACCACCGCCACGTCGTGGACATTGACCAGCGGTTTGCAGGCAAACGTCGAGAAGCCTTCAAAGCAGTTCACCAACCCTGCCGGCTCACCGCCAACAAAAGCCAGCACACTGAAGGCATGGGGTCGGCGCGCCAGTTCTTCGGGCACGCGGCGCAGCAGTTCGGGGGCAAGCGAATGAGCGCCACCCATGGGGTCTTCTGCGTAGTGATTGAGCACGATGCCGATCGCTTCGGCGTGCAGTGGATTGGTGTAACTGGCTTGCAGCACAAGAATTTCTGCGGAATCCATTTCCATCCCCGATCATGACCCCGGCGTGCAAGGTGCACACCTGAAAGGCTGTTCGACCATAACGCGAGGCTGATTCAACCCACAACCTCAAAGATGAAAAACATCCGTGAGGAAAGATGTCGGTTGCTCAATGCCCCCAGACCAGCTCTTCGGTCCAGCCCAGTTCAGCAAAATCCTGAGCGCGCAATCCACTTTCGCCAGCGCAGAAAAACTCGTCCAGTTGCGGCGGTTTGACCGAAGTCGCGCTGAGCATCGCGTGCACTTGGCCGCGATGATGGATCTGGTGCTCGAACAGATGCGAGACCATGCGCAGGCGAGTGTCGTGCTGCGGCGTTTCCCGGGCGATGGTGACGATTCGTCCCAGATCGGCATCGCGCAGTTGTTCGCAATAGGCGATCAGCCGTCGGTCCACGTGCGCCTGCTCCACGCGCAGCGCTGTGGCCTCGGTAAACGGCTCATCACGATTGAAAAAAACATAGCAATCGGGACGCGGCTCGACGCCGCGCAACTCGCGTTCCAGCGCATCGACGTAGAACCAGTCGCAGGTGAGGATGTGATTGAGGGTGAGGCGGATGCTCGGAAAGAAGCTCGCTCGCGGCGCCGCCAGAGCCTCAGCGTCAAGCTGGCCCCAGGCTTTGCCGAGGCGATGATTGGCCCACGCGTTCTGGTAGGCCATGGTCAGTAAATGATGAGACAGCGGTTGGCTCATGCTCGCGCCCTCTTCGCTCAGGATTCGGCAAAACGCTGCAGTTGCATCTCCTGCAGACGGCTGAGGGTGCGGCGGAACGGGAATTCCAGATAACCCTCGGTGTACAGCGCCTCCATCGGTACCTGGGCCTCGATGTACAGCGGGACTTTACGGTCGTAACACTCGTCCACCAACGCAATGAAGCGACGCACACCGTCGTCGTGTACCGACAATTGCGGCAATTCGCGGTCACCGGCCACCACCTGCGCCGAGCCGTCTTCCGTACCGCGAGCGATGCGCCCCTCGCGTTTCTGTGCGCTGAGGTTCGGCACCTCGCTCAACAGGATAGACCGATAGCGGTCGCACAGGGCGATGAAGTCCATGGCGGCAAACGGTTGCTCGCAGAGATCGGCATAGCGGCACCAGAGCACCGATTCGCTGGCCTGCACCACGTTCAATGTCCGATGGCCGACAGACACCGGTAGAGCGCTGGCGGGTTGCCCGGCGTTGAGTGAGTGGAAGACCGGCTCCAGCGCACTGGCCTGCCCCGGCACAGCGACAAAATAACGCTGCTGCCCCGCGCCCGGATGCAGGCGGTGATCCTCGGCACCGTTCACCGCCACCACCTGCATGTGCGCCTTGATCGCGGTAATCGCCGGAACGAAACGATCGCGGTTGAAGCCGTCGGCGTACAGCTCATCCGGCGGCAGGTTGGAGGTGCAGACCACCACCACGCCTTCGTCGAACATCACCTGAAACAGTCGACCGAGGATGATCGCGTCGCCGATGTCATTGACGAACAGTTCGTCAAAACACAGCACCCGCACTTCGGCCGCCAGCTCTTTGGCCAGCGCCCGCAGCGGGTCGGCAATTCCGGTCAACTGGAACGAGCGCTGGTGCACCCAGCCCATGAAGTGATGAAAGTGCTGACGCCGGGCCGGCACCCGCAGGCTCTGATAGAACTGATCCATCAACCAGGTCTTGCCACGCCCGACCGGGCCCCACAAGTACACGCCAGTGACCGAACGAGCACCAGCGTGCAAGGCTTCATGGCATTTCTGTAACGCCCAGACCGCGTGCTCCTGGGCTTCATCCTGAATGAAGCCCTTGTGCTCGATCGCGTGTTGCCAGGCGCTTAAAGGAGAGTCGAAAGTCATGCGCGGCAGTATGCCACGATGTCCCTGAAAGACAGGTGGACTTTTGTGGTGTATCAGAGGTCGACTTTGTGTCTCGCAGCCTCACAGCCAATGCTCAAACAGCATGGAATAAAGCCCCTGTGGGAGCGGGCTTGCTCGCGAAGGCGCCGGGTCAGCCGACATCATCGTTGAATGACACACCGCCTTCGTGAGCAAGCTCAC